>CAZUJO010000135.1:375-9049 GCA_964619995.1 uncultured Leptospiraceae bacterium | reverse complement strand
CATGGAATCTTTGTTGACCCCGCGGATTCTCAGACGCGTCTACGGTTAATGCATTTTGAAAAGCACGTTTTCGTTTGCGAGAACAAGAGAGATCCATCCGCGCCGCGGCCGTCCTGCGGTCATAAGAACAGCGCGCAAATCCGCGCCTTTCTGAAAGACAAAGTAAAGGAGATGTGCCCGGGCCGCAAGATCCGCGTGAATTCAGCCGGATGCCTGGATCGATGCGAAGAAGGACCGTCGGTTGTTGTTTATCCCGAGGGCAGATGGTTTCGCATCGAAAACGAAGATCAGGCAGTGCAGTTTATTCGGGATTGTCTGATCGACGGAAAGCCGTCCTCTCTGGAAATGAAAGAGAATCCATAAGAGCATCGATCCGATTTGCCGGTCATGCGCATCCTGGCCGATGCGCTGACCGATCGCTTACCCGGCGATCATTTCTTGATCTTCTCGAGAATGCTGTGGATCAGATCAATCGGAACGGGGAATACAATCGTTGAGTTCTTGTCTGCGGCGATCTCCACAAGACTCTGCAGGAATCGAAGTTGAATGGCCGTTGGATGTTTTTCAATCACGGCCGCCGCTTCGGAAAGCTTCGCCGACGCCTGGAATTCACCTTCCGCTGAAATCACTTTCGCGCGGCGGAGTCGTTCTGCTTCTGCCTGCTTGGACATGGCTCGCTGCATTTCAACCGGCAGGTCGATCTGCTTCACTTCCACAATGGAAACTTTGATTCCCCAGGAATCCGTGTGCTTGTCGAGCACGGACTGAAGCTCAGCATTTACCTTTTCGCGCTTGGAAAGAATTTCATCGAGTTCGGATTCACCCATGATGCTTCGAAGCGTCGTCTGTGCGAGCTGCGAGGTTGCATACATGTAGTCTTCCACCTGGATGACGGCCTTGTCCGGATCCATCACGCGGAAATACACAACTGCGTTCACCTTGATGGAAACGTTGTCTTTTGTAATCACATCCTGCGGCGGCACATCAAAGGCAACGGTGCGCAGGCTTACTTTCACCATTTTGTCAAGAATCGGAACGAGCAGAATCAGACCCGGTCCTTTTACCCTGTAGAAGCGGCCGAGGCGAAACACAACGCCTCGTTCGTATTCCCGCAGAATGCGGACGGCCTGGGCAAGAATGAAGAGCCCGAATACAATTAAGGGAAGAAGAATTGCCGGTGACATAGAACCTCTCGGGATGAAGTTAACAGAGGGACCGGCCAGGGTCAACAGAAAGAATCAGGATTGGGCCGGTGAAAAAAGAGTCTCGGGGTTAATCTCTACGATCTCGTCGCCGGAGATGACGGTGATCGCGCCATCCTGAATGTTGCATTGCAGATCCATGCTTCGCGAGGCGATGCGCGTAAGCTGCTGGGTGGCGGGCAAAGGCAGATTCCACACAGTAAGGTTTTTTAACCTTTCGAGCTGTTCGCGGTTCTGCTCCCACCAGATCTGCACGCCGCGGCCGCCGTAGCAGACAACAGCCACGCGCCTGGCTTTCCCTGAGGCTTTTCTGAGATCACGCTCATCCGGCTGGCCCACATCCAGGTACAGCGCAAGCGAGCCGGTGAGATCATTTTCGAAGAGATCGGGTTCGTCCTGCGTGGAAAGCCCCTTGCCGAACTGCAGCGCGTCGCTTGCATACATTGCGAAGGCCACGAGGCGCACCATCATGCGCTCTTCTGTCTCGGACGGATGGCAGGCCAGAGTCAGCGAATGCTTTCCGTAGTAGTTCCGGTCCATGTCTGCGATCTGCAGATCTGCTTTGTAGATGGTTGCGCCC
The DNA here is from genome assembly GCA_964619995.1 of uncultured Leptospiraceae bacterium. Taxonomy (GTDB): domain Bacteria; phylum Spirochaetota; class Leptospiria; order Leptospirales; family Leptonemataceae; genus JAEUSB01. Next base: position 7,267 of record CAZUJO010000135.1, on the reverse strand, counting down.
TTTGCCATACGTTATCTGGCATTGAATCGCACAGTGTGCTCAAGCCTGTCGTCCACATAGATGGCAGCCTCCCAGGTTCCGGACGGGCTGCGTTCGGACTGCGGGGTAATCCAGAAATACGAGAAGGTCCAGTCCGCCTTTGTAACGATGTCTGTATTCACCGGCGGGGATTTTTCAAACGGCTTTGTGAACGACATACGGAATCGGTGCTCGCCCGGAGATGTGATCGGGACATAGACGAAAATCTTGTCAGAGGCTCTGTAGTCCGAGCGGCAGTCCCGGGGCCCGGATGAATCCACAAATGCGCAGACTTTCAGATCGCCGGTGACCGACCCATTTGATGCGGGAGTCTCGGCGCTGCCTTTCGCCGCGCTGGAAACATCTCCTTCTTTCGGCGTAACAATGCCGGACGCTGTGCGAAAGCGAATCGGAAACGATTCACGCGAAAATCCGTCCTTCGCGCGGAAAACCACAAAGTGAAGATGAGGGCCGCCGGAGAAACCTGTGTTGCCCGAATATCCGAGCAGCGTGCCGCGGCTTACATTCTGACCCACGTTTACCGCCACTCCGCCCTGTTTCAGATGATCGTAGCTGCCGATGGTCCCGTCCGGATGACGGATGAGCACGAAGTTCGCGCTGTTTCTGTATTTCTCTTCCGGTCCGCCCTGCGACATGGTCGCTCTGGTTCCGACGACCACGCCTTCGCGCGCAGCAAGGATGGGCGTACCCTGCGGCATATCCCAGTCCACTGCGTACTCAAAATCGCCTGTATGGCTGAATGCGCCGTGAAATGCCTGAACAATCCGATGGGACCCTTCAAATGGAAGATCGTAGACAACCGAGTCATCGTGTCTGCCTTCGAGCGATCCCGGAGTCCAGTTGAACGTATAGTTCCAGGTCCATGCAGCGCCCGGTCTCGCGCGGAATGTCAAAATGACGCCGTTGAATTTGCCCGGCAGAGTACGGCTGTAGGGAAGGCGCGCCGAAGAAGTCATGTTCTTCAGATTGGCAGAGACCGTGATCGTTGTTTCGTAGGTCTCGCGGTTCTGGGCGGTTAACGTGACCGTGTCGCCCCGCTGGACGGCATCGATGCAGACCGTGCCCATACCGGACGCGCACGAAGGCTCTGCGTTCAGGCGGAACGCTGCGAAGAGGAACAACAGGACGGCAGTGTGTTTCATGTCTTTAACTCCTTTGAGAATCATAAAGCTTTACGCCCTGATGTGCTTCAGCGATCTCCACGCTGAGCTCAGTTCCATGTCTCGCAGTGACGCGCACAGTTGAGCCTGCCGGGATTGCGGGGCCGGCCGTGCGGGCCTGCCAGAGTTCGCTGTGGACACGCGCGCGCCCCGACGTTGCTGTGATTTCTGTTTCTGCGATCCCTGTTTCGGATAACATCTGTTCTGCGCCGGACTGTACCGGTCTTCTCTGCGCAGAACGGGCGAGCACAATCATAGCCGCGATGGCCGCGCCGATCGAAAGTCCGCTGCCTGCGATGAGCGCAATGGTGGTTCTTTCTACTTCGCCGCCTGCGCGTACAATCATGACGCCGCCGAGCGCGAAACAGACCACACCGGCTACTGCGAGCATTCCGTAGCTGACCACCTTCACTTCGAGAATCATCAGGACAATGCCGAGCAAAATCAGTCCGAACCCGGCGTAGTTCACAGGCAGGGTCTGCATTGCATACAGCCCGAGAATCAGACAGATCGAACCGACCACGCCTGGAAAGATGCTGCCCGGGTACTGGATTTCGCCGAGGATTCCGAGAACGCCGATCATCATCAGGATGGAAGCGACGGCCGGGTGCGCGAGCAGTCTGAGAAACTGCGCGCGAAACCCTGTATCAAGCTTGCGGATCTCGGCACCTTCGAAGTTCAGCTCAAGGCTTCCGGTGGTCATGCGTACGTGCCGGCCCTTCGCTTTCGCAAGCAGTTCTTCGGGACTCGATGCAATCAGTTCAATAGCGCCTATCTGCAGGGCTGTGGTCGAGGTGACGTTAGCCGCTTCTGTGACGGTCTTCTCCGCAAAATCGCCGTTGCGTCCGTGATATTCTGCAAGAGAGCGGATCTGCGCAACTGCATGATGGATCTGCTTCCGCTTCAGGTTGATCTGGTCGTCGGCGCCCGCTTCTTTCGGGATTTCCTCAGAGGCCGGCTTCTGGGTTTCGCCGCCCGCGCCAATCATCACCGGCGTTGCCGATCCGATGTTCGTTCCAGGCGCCATGGCCGCAAGATGAGATGAATACAGTATATAAACGCCTGCCGATCCGCATGCGGCTCCCGGCGGAGCTACGAGCGTCATGACAGGAATGCGCGCAGACATGATTCTGCGGATCATGCTGTCCATGGAAGTCGCAAGGCCGCCCGGAGTGTCGAGCTGAAGGATGAGCGCTTTTGCTCCGTCGCTTTCTGCGCGGTCCAGTCCGCTTTCTAGCTGTTCGAGACTGGCCGGGGTAATTGCGCCTTCTACGTCGATGACGTACACGAAGTCTTTCTTCTGCCCGTTTGCCTGCGGCGCGCGCGGTTCAGCCGCGCATCCGAGGAAGAGGGCGAGAAGAAAGAGAGCGCGTTTCATGTCAGTTACGCAAGCTGCTTGAGAATGTTTTTGTCAGCAACGTATTTGTAGAAATTGTCCCGGTTGTGCGGGCGGTAGGATTCGGTCGCCTTGAAAGCTTTGCATGCTTTCTGAATGGCTTCTACGTTTGCTTCGGTTGCGCTCTTCTTAAAATGTTTGAGCACGGTTTTCATTTCATGTTCCTGCATGCAGGCAATGAGTTTGCGATCGCTGGGCATATGATTCTCCTGACTGAAAAGAATCATGCGCGATTGCGCGGTCAAATCACTTTTCCAGGATTCAGAATTCCCGCAGGGTCAAGGACCGATTTGATGCTCCGAAGGAGTGCGATTCGCTTCGGATCACCGTACCTCAGGAAGTCGTCTCTCTTCAGAAGGCCGATCCCATGCTCTGCGCTGATGCTTCCGCCGCATGCCTGGATCATGTCGTAGGACGCTTCCGTGAAGGCGCGCGCAGAGCGGTCGAAGTCTTGCTGTGAATGGGATCGATTGAGCAGATTCATATGAAGATTCCCGTCGCCTGCATGACCGAACACGACCAGATCGACCCCCAGGCGATCTGCGGCCTGGCGCATGGTTTTGACATAGTCTGCCATGTGCTGTCTGGGAATTGAGATGTCGTTTTTCACGGGCCCATGACGACTCAGGCTCTCGCTGATGCCTTCGCGGTACTTCCAGACTGCCGCTCTCTTTTCCGCGCTCGTTGCTGCGAATAGATCAAAAGAGAACTCAGCGCTGCCCTCGTATTCCATGACAACGTAGTAGGCGGCGGGCGGCGTCGGCTCGGGAAGTCCGAGGTGCTCGCGCACTTCCTCCACGCTTCGCCGATCCATGCATTCAAATGCGAGCAGATCCACAGCCGCTTCCGCTTCCTCGAGAATCGCAAGCACGGTCTCAAGATCGGGAGCCGTTGCGATGCCTGCGGTTGTCTCTACCGGCTGCCTTGCAAGGCGGATGTCGGCGCGCGTGATCACGCCCAGGATTCCTTCTGAGCCGATGAAGAGCTGCTTCAGGTCCGGTCCTGTATTGTCTTTGAGCACCGTCGATCCGAGACCCAGGATTTCACCCGTTCCTGTAACGACCTCGAGCGAGAGAACTCTCTGTCGGATCATCCCATAGCGGATGACGTGAATGCCTCCGGCATTCGTCGCCAGGTTTCCGCCGATCTGCGAGGATCCCGCCGATGCAAAATCGACGGGAAACATCATTCCCATCTCGCGAGCTGCGGCCTGTGCGTCGGCCGTGATGACCCCGGCTTCGAGACGCAGGAGAGCCGGCCCTTTTTCGATGCGGTTCATGCGTTCGAGAGAGAGAACGATTCCTCCCCTGGGCGCGGCGCCACCGGCGTAGCCCGTGCGTCCGCCGGAAGGAACGATCGGAATCGCCCTGGGCCTGGCAAAACGGATGAGATCTGAGATTTCCTGTGCGGATCGTGGAAAGCAGATAAGCTCCGCTTCTCCGGGGATTTTTGTGCGGTCGGTCAGATAACTCGAAAGCTCAGAATCCGCGGGCCGGGACGGCAGGATCGATGCGATTTGTTTTTTCTGGTCTTCCTTCAGCATCCTGGAATTTCTGACGCACAATCACACGGAGATCGATTTTGTCATTTCTTCTATCAAAAAGACACTGGATCCTGGGCCTGACCCTGTTCGCAGCCTGTGCCACGGGCGCAAAACGCGGCGTGGAGGACTTCTCCGCCGACGACTTTCAGAAGGTCTTCCGCATCACGGACCTCGATCAGCTGCCAAAGGCCACCGGTCTCCGCGCCGATCACTACCCCGCATCGAATGAGCGCAGGATCGATCTGTTTGAGCCCCGCATCCGCGATCTTCGCGGCGGTTACATAGGCGTCGGCACAGATCAGAATTTCACATTCATCGCCTGGGCAAAGAGCGACTATGCATACCTCATGGACTTTGATGAAGTCGTCGTTGCGGTGAACAAGATTCACCTCTATTTCATCGAGATCAGCCCTACGTTCGAAGAGTTCAAGAACCTCTGGGACCGCCGCCGGCAGAATGAATCCTTTGCGATTGTAAAACGCAGATTCGAGAACACACCTGAATGGCCGGTCATTCAGATTGCCTGGAAGACTGCGCTGCGCGGAAGCCATGATGTTCCAGAGCGCCTGACGGACATTGCCTACATGGAGAAGAACTTCAACCTGCGTACGTTCTCAAACGACCCGGCCCAGTACAACTACATCCGTGACATGATTCAACGCGGCCGCTTGATTGCCGTGGGCGGTGATCTCACCGGAAGTCACACGATGCATGCGATCGCGAAATCCGCGCGCACCATCGGCGTCCCGATTCGCGTCCTCTACATGTCGAACGCAGAAGAATACTTCCGTTATCCGGACACCTTTCGTTCAAACATTACCGATCTGCCCGTAGACGAACGCAGCCTTGTGGTTCGCACGGCCACATCCGGAGCGAAATACGAGTTCGGTTATCCGCCGGGCGAGAAATTCGAAGAGATGCCGTTTCATTACAACATTCAGCCCATTGCCAATTTCCAGGAATGGATGAAGTTCCGCCGCTATCAGTCCATTTTGACCGTTGTGCGAGCGCGCACGGAAATCTCCCGCGGATTCTCCATTGTTCAAAAGACGCCGCTTGAGGCGGGTTTGAAAGAAAGCGGCGATATTCTCAAGAAGCCGCCGGGTGAATGGTGAGTCCGTGAAGCTCCCTGAAATTCGGAAAAGACTCTTCGCCCGTTATCCGGCATTGGTCGGCACTTCATCCGTGCTTCGCGCCGTTGTGTTTCTCGCAGTCGTTTCCGGCTGCGGGGCCCTGCCGTTTTTCTCATCGAAAGACCCTGAGGTCACCTTCGCTGTCGTAGGCGACATCATGGGGCATGAGGCGCAGATTCGCTCCGCCCTCGATCCGGCCACCGGTCAGTATGACTATCGCCCGGTTTTTGCGCCATTGAAAGACCGCATCTCCCGCGTGGATCTCGCGCTCGGCAATCTTGAACTGACGCTTCCTGGCAAGCCGGAGATGTATTCGGGATATCCGCAGTTTGGATCGCCCGATGCTCTGCCGTTCGCGCTCAAAGAACTGGGCTTCGATCTGCTCGTGACTGCGAACAATCACAGCATGGACAAGGGAGAGGCGGCCGCAATCCGCACCGCGGAAACCGTGCGATCGCTCGGCTTTCTTCAGACCGGAACGTTTCCGAAATCAGAATATGAGAACCGCCGCATTCTTGAGGTCGAAAAGAACGGCATTCGCATGGTCGTTCTCAACTACACGTATGACACCAATGGAATCGCAGTCACTCCCGGCGTTGTTGTCAACGTCATTGAAAAAGAACGAATCCTGAAGGATTTCGAGCTCGCCCGCGCGAAGAAGCCGGATCTCATCATTGTCTGCTATCATTTTGGCAAAGAGTATGAATTCCTGCCGAACGCCTACCAGAAGGAATGGGCCGACCTTGCTTTCCAGGAAGGCGCGCAGATTGTGCTCGGAGGTCATCCGCACACACTGCAGCCGTTCGAACGCCGTATAACGGCAGACCGGTTCGGAAACAAGAAAGAGCGCTTTGTGATCTGGTCTCTCGGGAATTTCGTGTCGAACATGCAGCGCAGATATGTGGACGGCGGGATCATTCTGAACTTCAAGATCGTAAAGAAAGAGGAAGGAGTCGTAATCCGCGGCATCGATTACACGCCGGTCTGGGTTTATACCCCGATCGAAAAAGGGCGTCTGAAGTTCTACGTTCTTCCGGTGCTCGACCATCTCGAAGACAAAGACATGGACCGGATTTCCATGAGCCGCATGAAGCAGTTTCTCGAAGATACAGACAAGATCCTCGGTGATTCAAAGAAAGCGGTGAAAGATCCTGAAACGTAAGTCCCCGACTGCCGCGGCGGCGCTCAAGCGAGTCCGGGCCGCCGCAGATCCCGTTCAGGCGAAGAATCTTGCGCGCTTTTTCAAGACAGGGCCGGGCGAATACGGGGAAGGGGACCGCTTTCTCGGAATCAAAGTGCCCGTGATCCGCAAGATTTCGCGCGAATACAAAGACCTGCCGCTGAAAGAATCGGCCGCGCTTCTGCGAAGCCCGTATCACGAGGCCCGTCTTCTTGCCCTTCTCATTCTCGTTCTCCAGTACAGCCGCGCTTCAGAGAAAGAGCAGAAGCAGATCTTCACCCTGTATACACGGAATACGAAGTTCATCAACAACTGGGATCTCGTCGATCTCACGGCGCCCCAGATCGTCGGCGCCTATCTGGAATCGAGGGACCGGTCTCTGCTTTACCGTTATGCGAAATCGAAATCACTCTGGGAACGGCGGATTGCCATGCTCGCATG
>CAZUJO010000135.1:0-365 GCA_964619995.1 uncultured Leptospiraceae bacterium | reverse complement strand
GTTCATCCGCCGGACAAAGGAATTCGCGACTGCCTTTGAAATCGCTGACCTGTTGCTTCTTGATTCTCACGACTTGATTCACAAGGCAGTGGGCTGGATGCTGCGAGAAATCGGGGATCAGGACGCCGCCGCCGAGCGGGAGTTTCTCGCCGATCGATATTCAAAAATGCCGCGCACCATGCTCCGCTATGCAATTGAGAAGTTTCCGGAACGGGAGCGGCAGCGCTATCTTTCCGGAAAGGTGTAGGCTGGACGAAATCGGTCCTCCGACGGATTGCGCTACCCTTCTCCCTCCCAGGGCGGAAACAGGCCGAGGTCCAGGCCGAAGAGCGACAGCGCGCGGCCGGCAATGAATCTTCCAAGGT
>CAZUJO010000134.1:0-9068 GCA_964619995.1 uncultured Leptospiraceae bacterium | reverse complement strand
TGTGTAGGTTGTGGTAGCGGGCGCGGTAAATTTGTAGAAACAATTCTGTCTGTTGGCCACCTGTGCGCTTTTTGCGTTGCTTGCCCCTGTAGACAGCGTCTCGGCGGCCGCAATGCTCGTTCCTGCGCAGGTCGACTGGGACGCAGCCACCGCCGCAAGCAACAGCAGGTTTATTGTTGTGTCATCATTCTTCTCGGCAGCATTCGAATTATTACAGCCAACTCCGAATGCCACCGCGGCTGTCAAAGCTAAGCATTTTCCAATTGTTAAGATATTTTTACTCATGGCAAATTTCCGCTCGGATAAGGCACGGGTCAACGCGAAACTCGTTGCTTTTCGCACGCACTGACAAATTTGATTGATCTTTCTCCGATTGTATGTAGTTCGTTACCATTTTCATGTCGTTCGTTCCGACATAAATCGCTATCTCCCCGCCGACCGCTCAGGAACCCTGGAGTCGAGCATAGAACTCTGTAAGCGCCTCGGGCAGCATGGAAGGCCGTGGCAGGATTCTGTATCTGCCCTGACCGAGCATGAGAGGAAGGTAGTGTCGGGCCTGCGCCTCCACAGCCAGCGCAAACGCGTGCACGTCCTCGTTCCGGGCCTCTTTCAATGCCCGCCTGACGTCCGCCATACCGTACCTGCCTTCATAGCGGTCATAGTCGTTTGGCTTGCCGTCTGACAGAAGAAGGATCCACCGCTTGCGCGCGCTTCGTGTCAGAATCTCAGCGGTTGCGTGACGAATTGCGGGGCCGATGCGTGTATACCCGACGGGCTCAAGTCCGCCCAGCCTGCCGCGCGAACGGTTCCACCCATCTTCAAATCGCTTAACGTTAATGTACGAGACATGATTGCGGGTTCTGGAGTAGAAAGCGTCGATTGCAAAATCATCGCCGGATTCCGATAGAATCTCGGACAATAGCGCCACAGATCGTTTTTCAACGTCGAGAATTCTCTCTCCTCCTGTGTAGGCGTCCGTCGAAAGACTGATGTCGAGCAAGATCAACACTGCCAGTTCACGCTTTCTCTTTCGCCTGCTCAGATAGACCTTCTCCGAAGGAGTCTTGCCAGCTGCAAGCTCTGAGAAATTGTCCACGAGAGCATCCAGGTCCGGCTCTTCTCCGGAAGACTGCCGGCGGACCTGTTCCATCTCATTGTTCACCGACGAAAGCTTGCGCCTGAGCCGCGCCAGAGTTCCCCTTTCGGCATTCAACGCATGTTGAACATAACCAGCGGACAGGCGGTCTGGTTTTTCTGGATAGACCTTGCAATGCCCTTTCCTGTAGGACTTGCTTCGATAGTCCCATTCGTCATACGGGATAAAGAATCCCTCTTCTTTGCTGGCCGCGCTGTCCGGCGCTGAGGCATTCACAAAGAATTCTGTCCTGTAAACAGAATGCGCGGGCGTGTCGATCCGGACTGTGTCTCGAAGGTCGAGTTCCTTCAGAGCTTCTTCATGCTCTTTCAGATCATCGCTTCCGTCCATCCGCCTCCACGTTCCATTGAACTCCTCAATGGTTTCCACCTTCTCGAAATTATGCGAAAGGGTGTAGTCCTGGATCGCCTGCTGATCCGGCGTATGGCTTCGGATTTCCTCTTTTGTCTTCGCTTCGAGTTCCGTGGCGGGGTCATCGCCCTCTTCATCCGGCGCCGTCCGCTTTGCGGCCTCACCGCTCGACGTCCCGCCAGGCGTTGAAAGCGGCGCCATCCACTTTCCGGCAAGCATGGAAAGATCTCCTCGAGACGCGAGCTCAGACCTTACAACGGCGTCTATCGTCGGCCGCAGCGAAGGATAAATCTTTGCTACTACTCCGAGCACTGCATCGAGAGTTGCAAGCGCGCGGCTGTGCGATTCTTCGTCAGAATTGTGCTGCTTCGACCAGTTCAATCCGAGCCTGCGCTGCTCCGCGAGACAGCAGACCCTCAACACAAAGAACAAATCGTTCTCCGCGCGAGACGCAAATCCGTCGTAAAAGGCAGGAAGAAAAAAGAAATGATTCCGAAATCCGCCGCTTGCCTCGGCCGTCACGATCTCCACCGGATCGCCCGTCAGGATTCGCGCGACGATGGTCAGTCTATCCTTCAGGTCTGCGAGGGCAGATCGATTGGGATTTTCAAATTTCTTCTTTTTGAAACGCCCTGCGACCGAAAGGAGCGCTTTGAAAACTTTCTGATCCCACTCCATGCAGGCCTCGCGAAGCTCAGCGGGTCAAAAGACCAGAGCCACCACGTCTCGGAGCGCTGCGGCCGTTTCGGCATCGTCGGTTAACGGTTGAACGATTCCGACGTCGCATGCAAGCCTCGCAGGCAAACCGTCCGCCATGAGTTTCGCAGTGCTGACCAGCAGACGCGTCGAGGCGGTTTCAGCAAGCCCGAGTTCGGCCAGGTTTCGAATTCGCGCAGCAAGCTGAACGAGCAGTCTCGCCTGCGAAGATTCCAGGCCCGATTCAATACGCACGATTTCGATTTCAACAGATTCGGGAGGATAGAGAAATTCAATGGATACAAAGCGCTGCCGGGTCGATGCCTTCAGTTCTTTCCAGCCCTTTTGATAGCCGGGGTTGAACGACGCAATGAGCATGAACGTCGGCGGAGCGGCAATTTCTTCGTCGTGCCGATCCAGATAGAGAATGCGTCGGTGGTCTGTGAGTGAATGAAGCGCTACGATTGTATCGGGGCGGGCTTCTGCGATTTCATCGAGATACAGAACAGCCCCCGTACGGCATGCACGCGTCATCGGTCCGTCCTGCCAGACGGTCTCGGCTCCCTTGACCAGATAACGTCCAAGGAGATCCACGGCGGAGGTTTCGTCGTGACAGGAGACCGTGATCAGCGGCAGCTCCATTTTCGCTGCCATGTGTTCAACGAATCGTGACTTGCCCGAGCCGGTAGGCCCCTTCAGGAGAAGGGGCAGCCGGTTCTTGAATGCGTGCTCGAATACCTCGCATTCACGGCCCGCCGGCTTGTAGTACGGCAGGCCGCTCGTGTTATCCGCGTTTTGCGGCATAGAGTGATTCGTCCGAAGCGTTCTCAGCCACGATCGCTTCATCTGTCGGCAGACCGGACTTGATGAAGTTGTAGATGAAGAGAATCGCGCCGATTGTAAAGAGCGATGCAGCTGCGATCAATCCAACGAAGTGAATCTGAATTTCCTTTTGAACTGCGAGGAAATCCATTCCCAGCTTGCGTTCAAGATAGACCTGCGTGATTCCCGCAACGGCGAACGCGCCTGTCATGGCCGTCATTCCGATGTTCGCCAGCCAGAATGCCAGAAGGCCCGGCAGGTTGTTCCAGAGTTTGCGCCCTGTCATGAGAGGCATGCTGTAGGTAATTACAGCCAGAACAATCATCGCGTAAGCTCCCCAGAAAGCCATGTGCCCGTGCATTGCAGTCACAAGCGTGCCGTGGGTCCACAGATTCACCTGTGGGATCGTATGCGCGATTCCGAGAAATCCCGCTCCCACAAACGACATGATCGAGCAGCCCACCGTCCAGTAGAGAGAAATCTTGTTCGGATGTTCCCTGCCGCTTCGACGGTACATGTTGATCGCAAAAAGCGCCATGCCGAGGAATGCAAGCGGCTCAAGCGCGGAGAAGATTCCGCCAATCATCAGCCAGTACTTTGGAGTCCCGATGTAGTAGTAATGGTGACCTGTTCCGAGAAGACCCGAAAGGAACGTCAGGCCTACAATCACATACAGCCATTTCTCAATCACTTCGCGGTCCACGCCGGTAAGTTTGATCAACAGGTACGCAAGAATCGATCCCATGATCAGTTCCCAGACCCCTTCCACCCACAGATGAACCACCCACCAGCGGAAGTATGAATCAAGCGTCTGGTTCCGGAAATAGATCATGCCGGGCAGATAGAGAAGCGCCGCGGACAGAAGACCGATGAACAGGACCAGCTGGGTTGTCGAATAACGGTTCCCTTTGAGGATCGTCATACCGATGTTAAAGAGGAACATCAGCACATTGACTACCACGAGGAAGTCGAGAGGCCTCGGAATTTCGAGAAACTTACGTCCTTCCCAGTAATTCAAATGAAAGCCAATGATAGCGGTCACGCCGACCAGTATCAGAGAGATCAACTGAACCCAGGCGAGTTTGACTGAATAGAGTTCGCGGCCCGACTCATCTGGAATGATGAAGTGCGCTGCTCCCATAAAGCCAGTTAACAGCCATACGACGAGCAGGTTCGTGTGCGTGGCTCTCGCCGCGTTGAACGGAATGAAGTCGTGCAATCCATCCATGCCGATGCGTGCGAAGCCCATGATGAAGCCGTACACGATTTGGAGAGAGAACAGAAGCATACAGGTTGCAAAGAACCAGTATGCCATTTTTTGAGATTTGTATTTCATCTAGATCCTCCCGACCTACTTCAATCCCGAAAGGAATGCTGCGAGTTCCTTGATATCAGATTCGCTGAGCGCGAGTTTGGGCATCTTTGCGCCGGGCTTTACCGACGCTGGATCGTGCAGCCACTTTTCCAGATATGCAAGGTCGCGTCGCGATCCCACGCCGTCGAGCGCCGGTCCGACGTTTCCGCCTGTTCCGCCAATCGCATGGCAGGCCACGCAGATTTGCTTGAATTTTGCAGGTGTTTCCACAGCCGGCCCGGTGGCAGCCGCGGTCATGTGCAGATTTGGCTTTGGCGGGAATCCGTTCAGATCCATTTCGCCGATCCACTTGAAGAACGCGACGAGATCGGAAATGTCTTGATCCGAAAAGTTGTATTTCACCATCTTTCGTTCGCCGGGGAACATGGCCTGCGGATCTTTCAAGAAGACCTTCATCCATTCCGCTCCGCGCCGTTCGTAGACTTTGGTGAGCTCGGGCGCGTAGTACGCGCCTTCTCCGAGAAGTGTATGGCAGCCCATACAGTTGTTCTTATCCCAGATTTCTTTGCCCCGTTCGACTTCGGGGGTGATGTTCGCTGCATGTGTTTGCTCGGGAATCTTGCGCATGGTGTCGACCGTCAAAAAGAGGAAGAGGCCGGCACAGAGCGCAGTACCAGCGAGGAAAAACAGTTTTGCCTGTGATTTGCTTAGCATGGATACTCCGGGGTATTAGCCCGCAAAAACCATAGCATACAGGAAACGGAAAACCCTTGATTCAAATCAAGACGGGATTTTTTTTAACGCTCACGTCATGCGACGACTGCCACCCGGCACACGCTCAGCAAATCGCTGATAGCGCCTTTAAATCACGGCATTTCGCCCGGTGACCTAATGCAGAAGAAAGACGAGCGCCGCAAAGGTGACAGCGAAACCGCCTAACAACAAACTCCAGACCGCGTGCGCCTTGCGAATTTCCATGAACTGAAAGCCGACTGCGAGAAACTTCGCGCAGGCGACGGCAAGGATCCCGGCAGCGAGGGCGGACCGGCCCACGCTTGCCTGAGCCAACAGAACGCTGACGCCGGTAAGGGCAAGCAGCGTGATCCATGTGATTGTGTTGGTTCTCATAGTCAGGCAGGGATGAGGTATACAACCGGAAAAATCAGAAGCCAGATCAGGTCGCACATATGCCAGAAAGACGCAGCAGTCTCAAGATCCAGATGGGAGTCTTTCGAGTATTTGCCTCTGCGCACTTTCGCGGATAGAACCAGCAAGATCCCTGCGGCAAGCGCAACGTGCAGAAAATGGAATCCTGTCAGAAGCCAGTACAGCGTGAAAAACGAATCACTGCCGAGGTCATGGCCGGCAGACAGTTTTGCGGAGTATTCGACGCATTTCAGGACGAGAAAGACCAGGCCCGTCGCCGCGGCAGCGAACATCCAGAAGGCGCTGGCGCGCGTGAGGTTTCCTCGAATCGAATGAATCGAGTTTGCCATGAACCAGCCTCCCGTGAGCAGGACGATCGTATTGATCAGGCCCACGTTCCGGTCGAGGAGCGTCTGCGAGTGCGCAAACAATTCCCGCTCGGATTGCCCGGTGACCACAAATGCGATGAGGCCGGCAGCGAACGTAACGAGCTCAAGCGATATGATGATCCAGATGAGAATCCCTCCAGGCGGATACAGGAATTCCCGCTTTGCCGTGTCCATGTTCGCTTCTTCTGAAACGACGCAATTCACGCACAGAAAAAAATGCGCTCAAAGCAGAAGCGAGCGCGCTTCAGACGAAGCGAAATAAAACCAGTGCCTTGATGCCTGTCAAGGACGCGAAACCCATCCAGTGCGGGTCATGAAATCAGCGGCCGCGGTCACACCATAATCAGGATTCGGTTTTGCGCCGGGCCACGTACTTACACGGATAAATGATCGTATCTCCACGCTTTGACAGAACCCTGTTTTTCGTGTCTAATCTATACTATGACACTGGAACGAGACACGCTCAGAGCAGAGGCGCTGGTTGATTCGCTGGGGGCGCTGGTGGCAGCACGCATACTTCTGCGAACGGGGCGGGACGCAGACCTTCTGCGCGTCATTCGAAACTCCTCGGACAGCTGGACCAATGAGCGTGCTCAGGTGCTCTTTGAAATCCGCTCGACCCTGATTGCCGCACAACTCGGGAAATCATCACTGGCCCGGATAGAAGGGGCAGATATCCTCGAACACTCCCTGGAAAAAGAGCCGCATCGGCCCTAGCCTCGATTCTTACCGTTTCCGATTTTTCTTGCACCAAACGACGCCCCGGCGCGTCTATTGACCCGTATGCCTTTGAGCGCGAGAGCATCGAGTCTGGCGGCGGTTTTCTTTCTGCAAGCATGCGCAAGCGGAGGCTTCTCGCATGTTTCCAACGAAGTGGCCTACTCGAGGGCTGACGTCTCAACCGGCCGCGTGAACCCGGGCGCGCCTGTCACGGAAGCTGCGGACCGGGAAGAATCCGCCCAGGAGACGCGCCTCGTCATTTACACGGCAGATCTGCGCATTTCCGTCGTGAATCATGCGATTGCCATGGAGCAGGCCATGGCAATCGCAAAGGAAACCGGCGGATTCATCGAATCCTCGGAAACACTTGCGTCGCGCTTTGAATCACGGGTCACGATGCGCGTGCCTGCGGCCAGGTTTCAGGAAACGATTGCGCAACTTGCGAAAATCGGAACGGTTACCGAGCGCAATGTCAGCGCTTCGGACGTAACGCGCGAGTTTCTCGATACGGAGAACCGAATCCAGCTTTCAAAATTGTCGCGCGACCGGCTCTACACGCTTCTCAAACGCGTGACGGACCTAAAGGAAAGAGTGAAGATCCTTCGCGAGATCGACAGGCTCACGCGCGAAATCGATTCGCTTTCTTCGCGCACTGCCTACCTGAAAAGCCGCGCAGACTTTTCCACAATCACTGTGTCATTCTTCTCGGGCTCGGATCGCGTCGCAATCAAGCGACCTTCGCCTTTCCGCTGGGTGCGCGAGATCACAGCAAAATCGCGCACGATCTTTACGGCGCACGGGCGACATCCTGCGGCGCCGGCTGGATTTTTTGATCACTTCGCAGAGTTCTATCCGTCCTGGTTTGGATTCGTTTCTGGCAAAGGTGAGTGCGCATACCAGGCCGCCGAAGGGACCTGCCTTCGCGGCGGATCCCTCGAAAATGCTCCCGAGGGAACTCTGAAATTCTGGCAGGGAGTGCTTACGAGAGAACTCGAGCGGCGCGGCTACAAGATCCTTGAATCCAGGGAATTCGCCGGCGGATGGCTCATCAGAACATCCACAACAGAAAATCTCAACCGTGCGTACTACACGATCTATCTGAGAACGACCCCTTCCTGGATTCATGTCGCGGAAGCATTCTATCCGACCGAAGAAACGCTGGCGCAAGAGAAGGAAATTCTGCGCGCATGGGAAGGAGGAATGGGCGAATGAAACTTTCACAAATCGCGGCAGTCTTTCTCTTTGCCACTGCGCTGAGCGCCGAATCAGAGATTCGCACAGCCAGCATCACGCTTTTGACCCCCAACGCGGATGAGACATCTGCCCGCATCTTGAAATCAGCGGAGAACCTCGGCGGCCGGCTGCAGAATCAGAATGCCAGATCCCTGGTGGTGCTGGTTCCAGGCCTTGGGCCGGAAGAAGCTATAGAGAAGCTTGTGCCCGGCGGATGCACTCTGGTTTCAAAACAGAGCGCCAGGAAAGACACGGGAGAGCGCCGCCTGGAACTTCGCGCAGCCATCGACTCCAAGAGGAAACACCTGGAAAATCTCCGCAAGCTCTTCGATGAAACGGATTTTTCGCAGACTCTCGAAATTGAGAAAGAATATCTGAACGCGGTGCAGGAACTGGAACGGCTCCTCGGTGAATACAAATACCTTGAGGAATCGGCCCGTTATACGACATTGACTTTTCAGTTCCAGCTCGAGGCGGTAAGCACAGCGCCGGTGCAGATTCCTGCCTTCCCATGGATGGCGGACCGCGGCGTCGAACAGGTGCTCAGCGCCATGGAGGAGCCGTGAAATACATTTCTTCCATTCTGCTTCTGGCGTTTTGCGCCTGTCAGTCCCTGGTCGTCACGCCCCCGCCTGGTTTTGTCACCTATCCCTCCGGGCCCGGGAAAGACTTTCGCGCATTGTCTGCCGAGGGTATCGCCCTGCGCGCCGTTCGCGTGGACAACGAACCTGCCTCGGACGTTGCGCTGTGGACAAAATCCCTGCGCTTGAACCTGGAACAGCGCGGCTACAAAGTCCGCTCGGAAGAAGCGGTCACGGCCGGCGGCCTTCAGGGACGGATGCTTCGCACAGTAACGCGGTCCGAGAATCAGGACTTCGGCTATATCTGCGCGCTGTTTGTTTCAGGAAAAGACCTGTTCATCGTGGAATCCGCCGGAGCCTACCCCGAGTTCCAGGCGCGCGAAAATGAAGTGGTAAAATCGATTCAAACGTTCAAGGCCGCATCGCTGCGCAACTAACGTTGCTCTACCAGTGATTCAAGTAGGCCGATCTCAAAACTGGACCGCAGAAGCTTCCGTTTGCATGGGGATCAATCTCTAACACCTGGGAAGAGGCTCCTGTCACGGGAGCCGAGTACAGCCTTCCATTCGGCGCAAGCTTCATGCCCACATATACGCCTGCGGGCACCGAGTACTGGTTCATGATTCTTGTGACGGAATCATACTCAACGAGGATGGCTC
>CAZUJO010000133.1:8083-9071 GCA_964619995.1 uncultured Leptospiraceae bacterium | reverse complement strand
AACATGTCCCCCGAGCTGGAACCGGTCAACCAAATCAGCCCCAGGTGCGAATGCGGTTGCGCCATTCGTGTTCGCCGGCCTGGAGCGCAGCGTTGGCTTCCGCAAGCTCACATTCGCCGTTCAAATACGACAATAGAACCCTGTGACCGGCTAACAGCTCGATGGCGGGACGGTCGGAACGAAATTCGTACGGCCCCTTGTGCCATTCGAACTCAGGACATTCCTCCCGGATCCAGCGGATCAGGCGCAGAGAGTGAAGAAGCGAATGATAGTTCCCGGTGACATGAATCTGATAACCATGACAGAGCTTACCTGCATGTTTGTGGAATGTGGGAATAAAACGAACGGGACGGAGCACGGCGCCCGGTGAGTGAGGGGGACGCTTTGAATGAAGTCTCTCCATGAACGGGGCGCCGAAAATTTCAAAAGGGCGCGTTGTGCCGCGTCCCTCGCTGAGGTTCGTTCCCTCAAGCATACACTGGCCGGAGTAAACCAGATGGGTATACGGTCCCGGCATGTTCGGCGAAGGCGCGATGGGAAACGGTGTGACGCGGTCGTCCTCGTCGAAGGATATAACGTGCAGAGGAAAATGGGCGCGCAGTTCTTCGTGGAAGAACCGCGAAAGCTGGCCGATCGTCAGGCCGTGCCTGTGGGGAAGACCAACCGGCCCCACGAAAGACTCAAACGTCGGATCGAGCGGAATCCCCTCGATGGACTGGCCGCATGGATTCGGGCGGTCGATCACATAAACGGGCAGATCCAGACCGGCTGCTGCAATCGTTTCGAATGCATAGCGCATGGTTGTGGCGAACGTATAGTAACGCACGCCAATGTCCTGTATATCGATCACGAGAGCGCTCAGGTCGGCGAGATGCGCGCGGTCGCTCGCAAGGCTTTCCTCGGAGTCGCCGTATAAGGATACAATTTCGCACGAGAGGCCGAGACTGGCGTACACGTTTGTGTCCGTAAGGGCAACCTGATCCTGCAG
>CAZUJO010000133.1:0-8073 GCA_964619995.1 uncultured Leptospiraceae bacterium | reverse complement strand
AAAACTCCCCGGCCTGAAAGAATCTGAAACAGGTACTGTCCCGACACAAAATCAAAGGACGTGTGGTTGCACAGAAGCCCCACATTTCCTGCGAGCGCTGAGTCTTTTCGCGCAAGGAATCTTTCGATTGCCGCCATAGGCGGTATTATGTCTCTCAGTCAAAATCGTCGAGTTTTTTCATGAAGCTGAACGAGGAACAGACACGAGCCGTTGAAACCCTGCACGGGCCGGTGCTTGTATTCGCCGGCGCGGGCTCGGGAAAAACGCGCGTGCTCACGCAGAGAATCCGGCGCATGATTGAATCCGGAATTGCGGCTCAGCACATTACCGCCGTGACGTTCACAAACAAGAGCGCACGAGAAATGAAAGAGCGCCTTTCTCAGCTTCCGCGCGACCGCAGGCGCGGACTCATTGTCAGCACTTTCCATTCCCTGGGCGTTCGAATTCTCAAGAATCACATTGAGAAGCTCGGCTACGGAACTCCTTTTTCGATTCTGTCCGAAGACGACCGCCTGCGCATTCTCTCGGAAATTTACTCCCGGCACAAACTTGACCCTTCTGACGCGAAAAAGGACGGACTCCTCTTCTGGTTTTCGCGCGCGAAAAACGCCCTTGCGAACCCCGCCGATTACTTTGAACAGAACGGGCTTGATGCGGCGGTGGTGGACTTCTATGACGAGTACGAACATGCGCTTCGCAGCACAAACAGTCTGGACTTCGATGATCTGATCCTGCTTCCCATTCGTCTCTTCAAACAGGAACCCGAGCTGCTGGCTAAATATAGAAAAGAACGCACGCATTATCTCGTGGATGAATTCCAGGACACGAATCCCATGCAGTACGAGTTTCTCCGCCTTCTCGTTCTGCCGCAGAGAAACATATTCGCCGTGGGTGACGATGATCAGTCGATTTACGCCTTTCGCGGTTCGGACGTCAGTCTGATTCTAAACTTTCATCGCGACTTTGCAGGCGCAAGCGTTCACCGACTCGAGAAGAACTACAGATCCCAGGAAGAAATCGTCCGCGCGGCATCGGCCGTCATCGTCCGCAACGCATCGCGCGCGCCCAAAGAGATCCGCAGCGTCCGTCCGCCCGGCGAAAAGATCCTGGGGATTTACGGCTCGGACGAAGAAGAGGAAGCGACTCTCGTAGCAGAAGAAATTCGAAAGCGAATTGTGCGGGACCGGCGCAAGCCAGAAGAGTTCGCGGTGCTCGTGCGAACCAACTTTCAGTCGCGCGCATTTGAAAATGCGTTCCGGAGCGCCGGCATCCCTCACCGCGTGGTCGGCGGCTACCGTTTCTTTGACCGCCGAGAAGTGCGCGACGTTCTCTCTTATCTGCGCGTCATCGCAAACCCTCGCGATGACCTGAGCATCATCCGGATTCTTTCGCGGCCGGGGAACGGGCTCGGAGAAGTCTCGATTGCGAAAATCCGCGAAGCCGCGCGCGACACAGGGCTTTACGAATTTCTTATGCGAATGCAGGGCGAACCCGGCCTCGTGCAGATCAAGAAAGACGGCGCCGCTTTCATTCACGAAACCATGGAGATTCTCGAGAGGCACCGGCCGGCATTCGGGCGCGGTGTCACGCAGGCGGCGCGCGCGCTTGTGTACGAGCTGAAGTTTGATTCGCAGTACAGGCGCGAGGGCGAAGAAGACACGATCGTTACCATGCGCATGCAGAATATCTCAGAACTGCTCGGCATGATGCAGAGTCTCGAAACCGAGGCGCGGCAGGAAGGAGAGGATTTTACGATCTTTGATTTCATGAAAGCTGTGTCGCTTTTGACATCGGACGAAGAGGAAGAATCCGGCGGACGCGCACAGATCATGACCGTGCATGTTTCCAAGGGCCTTGAATTCCCCGTTGTTTTTCTCTCGGGTCTCATGGACGGCCTGTTCCCGCCGGAACGATCTCTCAGCGAATCCGGCGATGTCGAAACGACCGTGGCCGAGGAACGCCGGCTCTTCTACGTCGGCATGACGCGGGCCATGGACGTTCTCTACCTCACTGCGTCGCGCACGAAAAAGAAGTTCGGCGAGATCGTGGATATGGAACCCAGCCGCTTTCTGTCAGAAGTGCCGAAGGACTCGCTTGTATGGGTTTCTGGAGATCCTTCGAGAAAGCCCGATCCGGAAAATGAATTGACCGATCTTCTCTCGGCCCTAGACTCATTTCGAGCAGGTGGAACATGATTCAGCTTCTTTTGACCGTTGTGATCACAGCCGTGATCTCTTCCTTGTTTACGCTTCTATTCTCCTATGCGTTCTACGTGTTCTACCTGCGGGATCTTCTTGAACGCAAGCTCGATGAAAAACTGGAACTTGCAAAAAGCAAAGTAAAAGAAGGGATGCGCGAAGAAGCGCTCGAACTGATGCCGAAATTCCGCGCTGAAGTACGCGAAGGATTCAAAGAAGCCATCAACTCTGCGATGGGCGGCCAGATCATCGAGAATGTAACAAAGCCGATGTCGAGCGTGGTCGAAGCAAGTCTCTCCTTCCTGATTGGACGTCAGGAAGAAGAGCGCTGATCCTCAGGGCTGCGCTGCAGGCTGAGGCTGTGCGGGATTCGGCTGCGCCTGGTTTCCAGGCTGGGCCGGATTTGCGGGCTGCGCGGGATTGTTCTGCGTGGCTGGAGCCGGCTGCACAGAAGAGTTTGAAGTCTTTGTTCCTTCCGTCTTGATGGGGTCAGAATCCGACGCCGGAACCTCGTTGCGATTTTCGGAATTTCGTTTGGGCAGAGCGTCCGATCTGTGGAACTCATCCGATGTCAGCGTCACTGTAATCTGCTGGAACGCGCTTCGGCGGTCCGAGTACATTCTGCCGTAATTATCCTGATGAACTTCAAGAGTGTTCAGGGTAATCGGTTTGCCGAGCACGTCGCTTGAGATCTGCTTCGGAACCAGGTTTCTCCCCGTCATGTTCGAGAGAAGGTTCAGGATTTCGACGAACTTGGTCTGCTTCTCCCCTTCTTCCATGAGATTCTTGACATCGTCTAACGTCACGACCTGATACTTGGTTTTTTCCGGAGTCGGCACCTTTGCTTCAAGCAGTGCAAGAATTGCGAAGCGGCGGCCTCGGCGCGCCCGCAGGATTCCGTCCTGGTAGGTCATGATCTGGTTCAAGAACATCTTTGGATTCGTGTTCGCGCCGTGCATGTAAATCTGCCGGGTCGACTCGAGGTCGCGGAAGCCAAGTTCCAGAAGCTTTTTTGCGCTCTGGTCGCGGGTCAGGACAATGATCGGCGCGGAAGCTTCGAGCAGAATGACCGTCTCATCAATGTAGTTCTCAAGCACGCGGCGGTAGAGATCCTGCAGCGCATTCTGCGAAAGGCGGAGTTCCTGATAGGTTTTGGAATAATTGCCCTGGAGATACCAGAGGTTGGCGTAAAAGTCGTGCGTGATCGCGTTCTTATAGTATCCTTCGAACTCCGCGCGCATTCCCTTCGGGTCTTCCTGGGCCGAGGGACCGCGCAGGTTCACCACGCATGTGTCCATGAAAAGGATGTAGAGCCGGTTCTGAGCGAGCACCTGCCCCATGTTGGAATAGTCTGGCGAAACGGCCAGGAGCGGCGAAGCAATCGCCAGAAGAAGGACACGTATGGCTGATCTCACCTTTCCGGTATCGGCCCTCCTGGCGAATTTTCGAGCAATTTTCAGCTGATTTCGATCTCAGGCCGTAGCAGATCCTGATAGTTCTCCCGGCGGCGGATCAGGCGAACCTGCCCGCTCTTCTCAATCAAAACTTCGGCTGCCCTGGGTCTTGAGTTGTAGTTCGAAGCCATGCTCATCCCGTAGGCTCCCGCCGAAGCAAGCACCGCCAGGTCGCCCGACTCAAAGCGAGGCAGTTCGCGGTCCTTCGCGAAGAAATCACCGGATTCGCAGACCGGACCGACCAGATCTCCGGCCTCCGTATTCCTGCGCTCTGGGTCCGAATAAACGTGATGGTAGGCCTCGTAAAGGGACGGCCGAATCAAGTCGTTCATGCCAGCGTCCGAGATGAAGAACGTCTTCTCGGACCGCTTTACATAGAGAATCTTCGTCACGAGAACTCCGGCATTCCCCACAATGGATCGCCCCGGATCAAACATCAAATCGAGGTGCGGCAGACCGACGGATTCAATCAGAGTCCGAACGTAGTCGGCCGGGTCAGGCTCACTGTCTTCTGCTTCATCACTGCGATAGCGAATGCCGAGTCCGCCGCCGACATCGAGATGCTTGAGCTTGATGCCCGCAGCCTCGATCTCTGAAACCAGCCTGGCCGCAATTCGCCCCGCGTCCGCGAAGGCACGCAAATCCGTGATCTGCGATCCAATGTGAAAGCCCAGGCCCGTCGGTTCGATCCAGGGAAGATCCTGCGCCTTTTCATAAATCCGCCCGACCTCCTTGTGACTGATCCCGAACTTGTTTTCTTTGAGGCCCGTAGAAATGTACGGATGTGTGTTCGGATTGACGTCCGGATTTACGCGAACGCTGATGCGGGCTGTTTTTTTCATCGCAGCCGCAATGCGCGCAATCTCGTCGAGTTCTGCTTCGGATTCAACACTAAAGAAAAGTATATCTTCAGTGATCGCATAACGGATCTCGTCTTCTGTTTTTCCGACTCCGGAAAATACGATTGCATCGCCTGGAATTCCTGCCTGCCTGCACCTGTACAGTTCTCCGCCGCTGACAATGTCTGCTCCGCATCCGAGCGCTGCGAGAATGCGTAAAATATGCAGATTTGAGCACGCTTTTACAGAATAGTAGATCCCTGCGCGCCTGGAGCCAAAGGCGCCCCGCAGTGAAAGGACGCGGCTCTCAATGGCCGCCTCCGAATAAATATAGAGAGGAGTTCCAAATTTTGCCGCTATTGGCCGAATCTCTGCACTCTGCCATGTCAGTGCGCTGTTTTTGTACGCAAACGAGTCCATTTTCATTTTTTTGGCCAATCTCTGAACTTTTTTATTGACCCGATCTTTTCAGGCTCTACGCTCGCCATCCCGTCATGGGACATAATTCTGAGCGGACCTGAGTAATCGGATGTATACTAAAAATCCGATTGCCTCTCCTCCGGTTCGGAATGTATATAACCAGGACAGGAAATCTGATCACGGCCTCAGGCAAAGCAGAATGCACTGCCCGACCTGTCGCCGGATCGCCAGAAACAGCAGGTATTTATGCGAATCAACCGGTACTTCACACGAAACAACGGCGAATCCCAGGCCCAGATTGCCCTCCTGAACGCAGCGCATGCGTCGGAACGTGAAAGAGACAATCCAGTATGGCAGCAGTTTACATGGGTGAAACGATCCTCTAAGATCGTGAATCCGGACGGATCCGTTGTGTTTGAAGCGCCGGCCGTTGAAGTCCCGGAAGCCTGGTCGCAGGTTGCCGTAGATATCCTCGCGCAGAAGTATTTCCGCAAAGCGGGCGTGCCAGTTTATACGAAACGCATCCCGGAAGAAGGCATTCCGGTCTGGCTGCAGCGCCGCGAGCCAGATATGGAGAAACTTGCAGCGCTTCCGGAAGACAAGCGCTTCGTCGGTGAGTCCTCAGGGAAACAGGTGTTCGAGCGCCTTGCAGGATGCTGGACTTACTGGGGCTACAAATACGGATATTTTGCATCCGAAGAAGATGCGTTCCATTTCTTCCAGGAGCATTGCTACATGCTCGCCCGTCAGATTGCGGCGCCGAACTCTCCGCAGTGGTTCAACACAGGCCTTCACTGGGCCTACGGAATTGACGGAAAATCCCAGGGCCATTATTACGTAGAACTTAAGACCGGCGATCTCGTGCGTTCGCAGTCTTCCTATGAACGTCCGCAGCCGCATGCATGCTTCATCCAGTCCATCAGCGATGACCTGGTGAATGAAGGCGGAATCATGGACCTCTGGGTGCGCGAAGCGCGGCTGTTCAAATACGGTTCCGGAACAGGAACGAACTTCTCAAACCTTCGCGGCGAAGGCGAATCGCTCTCCGGCGGCGGAAAAAGCTCCGGCCTCATGAGCTTCCTGAAGATCGGCGACCGCGCAGCGGGAGCCATCAAGTCCGGCGGCACAACGCGCCGCGCGGCGAAGATGGTCTGCCTGGACATGGATCATCCGGACATCGAGGAATTCATTTCCTGGAAGGTAATCGAAGAACAGAAAGTGTTGAGCATGGTGGCGGGTTCGCGTCTTGCAAACCGTCATCTGAACAAGATCCTCGCTGCGATTCACGAAGAATCGAATCCTGAAATCAAGTTCGACAAGCAGAAGAATGCCGCACTGAAAAAGGCCGTCCACGAGGCCCGCCTGGCCCAGATTTCCGAGAACTACATTCAGAGGATGACTGAACTGGCAAGCCAGGGATATAAATCCATCCTCTTCGAAGAGCTGACGACAGACTGGCAGTCCCGCGCATACCAGACGGTATCCGGCCAGAACTCAAACAACTCGGTCCGCGTTACGAATGAATTCATGGACGCCGTTGAGCGGGACGATCAGTGGAATCTCTACTGGAGAACCGAGCTTCGCAAGGCCAAAAAACAGGGCCGCGCACCGAAGGCTTCGAAGACCCTGCGCGCGCGCGATTTGTGGGAACAGATCTCCTACGCAGCGTGGTCCTGCGCTGATCCTGGAATTCAGTACGATACGACGATCAACGAATGGCACACCTGCCCCGAAGACGGCCGCATCAACGCTTCGAATCCCTGTTCTGAATACATGTTCCTGGACGACACGGCCTGCAACCTGGCATCCGTGAATCTGCTTACCATGCTGAATCAGGAAACGGGTGAGTTCGACGATCTCGGCTACCGTCATGCGGCAAGGCTCTGGACGATTGTGCTTGAGATCTCCGTAACAATGGCGCAATACCCGTCGCAGGAAATTGCAAAGCTTTCGCATGTGTTCCGCACGCTGGGTCTTGGCTACGCAAACCTGGGAAGTCTTCTCATGGTCATGGGAATTTCCTATGATTCTGAAAAAGCCCGCGCGATTGCCGGAGCGCTGACTGCCATTCTGCATATGAGCGCATACGCAACGAGCGCTGAGATGGCAGAAAACCTGGGTCCATTCGAAGGGTATGAGCGCAACGCAAAGCATATGCTGCGCGTCATTCGCAACCACCGCCGGGCCGCGTACAACGCTCCTGCTTCTGAATATGAAGGACTCAGTGTATTCCCGGTCGGTATTTCGCCGGTGCATTGCCCGGAATATCTGCTGAAAGCAGCCCGTGAAGAATCAGACCGAGCGCTGGCTCTGGGAGAAAAGCACGGCTACCGCAACGCTCAGGTAACCGTTCTCGCTCCTACGGGCACCATCGGCCTTGTCATGGATTGCGACACGACGGGCATTGAACCGGACTTCGCTCTGGTCAAATTCAAGAAGCTCGCAGGCGGCGGTTACTTCAAGATCATCAACCAGAGTATTCCGCCGGCGCTCAAGCGCCTGGGCTACTCGCCGGAACAGGCAGATGCAATTGTGAAGTATTGTGTTGGCCACGGAACGCTGAAGGGCGCGCCGGACATCAACCACGAATCACTCCGGGCAAAAGGATTCACAGACGAAGCTCTCGCGTTTGAACTCGGATTCTTGATGAATCGCTTCACGCTGGGAGCCGATTTCATCAAGAACACGCTTGGTTTCGGAGACGAAGCAGATAAGCCTGATTTCGAGCTGCTGACAAAACTCGGCTTTACCCGCGAACAGATCCGCCGCGCAAACGACTATGCATGCGGAACGATGACGATCGAAGGAGCGCCCTTCCTCTCCGAAGAGCACTATTCGGTATTCGATTGCGCCAACAAATGCGGCCGCTACGGCAAGCGCTACCTCTCGGTAGAATCGCACATCCGTATGATGGCTGCGGCTCAGCCGTTCATTTCCGGCGCGATCTCGAAAACCATCAACATGCCTCAGGAAGCGACTGTATCAGACGTTAAGCGCGCTTATCGTCAATCCTGGGAACTGATGAACAAGGCGATCGCGCTCTATCGCGACGGATCGAAGCTCTCGCAGCCGCTGAACATCCAGAGCGAAGAAGAAAAAGAAGAAATCCTCTCCGCGCCGCAGGTTCAGAAAGTCGAGAAGATCGTGGAGAAGATCGTATAT
>CAZUJO010000132.1:7451-9109 GCA_964619995.1 uncultured Leptospiraceae bacterium | reverse complement strand
TTCACAAGGGACTGGATCTTGGCGCGCAACTCGGAACTCCGTTTCACGCGGCGCGCGACGGCATCGTGATTTACTCGGGCCGCATGGAAGGATACGGCAACGTGATTTTTGTCCGACATGTCGGGGGACTCATTACAGTCTACGGTCACTGCAAACTGAATCTGGTAAAGCAGGGTGATATTGTCCGTCAGGGCCAGGTGATCGGTCAGGTAGGCCGCACCGGTTCTGCAACCGGACCGCATCTGCATTTTGAAGTTCGCAAGCAGGAACTTGCCCTCAATCCGCTGGTCGCCCTCGGCTGGAAGGAGGTCGTTCCACCGGGTCAGGTCGCGCAGGCCCGGTGACATGAATCAGGAGTCATGCTGGAGATAGTACATCGGCTTCAAAAAAATGTATTTCTCGTAACTCTGGCGGCGGCCGTTTTCCTCGGCTTTTCCTTCGCATATCTTGTCACAAACCTGATTCCATTCTTCATCTCTGACAGCGGCGCCGCCCAGACGGCCGGCGTCCAGGACCGCCGTCCCGTGGAAATGGACGTTATGCGGCCTTTGAGTGACTTCGAGGCCGTGATCACTGGCAATTTCATTCGCGATTCCGGCGGGCCGACGGAGAAGTCAGGACCCGGCGAACCTGGCGACGGCGAAATTACTCTGATGGGTGTTCTTTCAGGCTCTCCTATCTTCGCGCGTGCGATGGTGCAGATTGTCGGGAAACCGGAAGTGGAAACCTACCGCCTGGGCGAAAGCGTGGCCGGCTTCAAAATCGTTCAGATTCTCGGGAATTCTATCGTTGTGGAGCGCGGAACAAACACGCTTCGCATTTACGTGGGCGAAAAGTCAGGCGAAGCGGCCGCTGCCACCCAGCCGGCAGGAACAGCCCCGGCGGTGCAGGGCGCGCAGAAGATCCAGATTTCGCGGGACCGTCTCCTTGCGGCGACAAAGAACCCGGAGATGCTGTATCAGAACAAGTTTGCGCCTGTGACGCGCGACGGCAAGGTTCTGGGCCTGAAGCTACTTTTTGTGCCTCCCGGCAACTTTCTTTATGAACTCGGTGCACGCAGCGGCGACATTATCCGAAGATTCAATGGAGAGCCCCTGGAGAACCAGGATCGCATGATTCAGATGTGGCAGAGTTTGCAGAATGCAAACAAAATCACCATCGAGGTTGAGCGCGGAGGGAAGGTGATTCCCTACGAAATCCTGATCCAGTGACACGGAAGTTATTGAATGAAACAGGGAAGTAGGAAACGGATCGGAAGCATCCTCGGGGTCGGCCTGCTCGTGCTTGCGTCGCAGACCGTGGCGCCCCAGACGCCGCCCGCGCAGACTACGCGTGATTCCTGTACGCCCACCCGCAACACATTCTGCGTGAGCTACCGTGATATCGAAATCACAGACTTCCTGAAACTCATGGCGCAGATCGCCAAAAAGAACGTCCTCGTAGATGAAAGCATCAAAGGAAAGATTACGATTCTTTCGCACAGTCCGATTCCCGTCAACCGGGCGCTCGACTTCATGAAGCAGGTGCTCGAACTTCGCGGCCTTACGGTTCTCGAAGAACCAAACCTCGTCAAGATCGTGCCCATGGATGTCGCAAGTTCGGCCTCGATCCCGGATCCATCGCGGCCCACCGACCAGGATACAACACTCACATCGCAG
>CAZUJO010000132.1:1313-7441 GCA_964619995.1 uncultured Leptospiraceae bacterium | reverse complement strand
CGATCCACCCCTGCGAGAGGCCAAAGATGTCGTCGGCGAACCAGATGTGGTCGGGCCGGATCGTCTCCTTGAGGTGTTGCATCTCCTCGGCCACGTTGCCCGGGCTCCTCTGCGCGTACCGGGTTCCGTAAACATCAATGATCTCTCCAGCGTCTTAAAGAGCCTGGGCGGGAAGAATACCGTTGTGGCGCCCTACAAGGCGGCCAATACTATCATCATCACCGGCTATGCGCCTAACGTTCGCCGGGTGCTTTCTCTTGCCAATGAACTCATTCCGAAGCTCGACTCACAGACGGGCGGGGCGAATCTTGATACGGATACTGTACACATATACCGCGTAAAGAACATGCCTGCCGAATCGCTTGCACAGACGCTCACGCGCCTCGACAATCCGGCAATTGCAGCTGCGGCCGCCAATCCGGCTCCGGCTGTGCCGGGGCAGCCTGCCGTACCGGCGCCGGCGCCTGTGCAGGATACGTCCGGAAAGCCTGCGGGCAAGATCCGCGCCGTTTCGCACAAAGAATCAAATTCGATCATTGTTACTGCACACAACGCCGAGTGGCGCGAAATCGAACAGATCATTCACGAGCTCGACATGTTCCGCCAGCAGATTCTTCTGGAAGTCCTGATCGCAGAAGTAAGCTCGACGGACCTGAACGACTTCGGCATCGACTGGAGATATCAGGGCACCAATTCCGCTCATTCGCAGTTCAACACAGGCCTTGCCTCTGAGGGAAAGCTTGTGGATCCGGACACCGGGAAGATCACAGGGAACAATACTCTTTCTGGATTCAGCCTGGGTTTCCTGAAAAAGGGCGGCGAGCTGCTTGGCATTTTTCACGCGAACATGAACAATCAGAACTTCAACGTTCTGTCCGCTCCCCAGGTTCTGACGCTCGACAATCAAGAAGCGGAAATCAACGTGGGCCAGGACGTTCCGGTGCGCACGCAGGAACGGACCAGCGGCGGCGGATCTGCCGAAGCCACAGTGAACTCATTTGAATATAGACCATCCGGCATTAAACTTAAGTTTACTCCGCACGTGAACCCGGACGGCATGATTTCGCTCGACCTGTTCAGCGAAGTCACGAACATCGAGGGCGCAAGTTCCTCTGCAGGCAATCCTACGTTCAACAAGCGCAATGTGAAAACCTACATCACCGTGGGCAACAAGCAGACGATTGTAATCGGCGGTCTTGTAGGATCAGAAAAGCAGGAAGCGGTACAGAAGGTTCCGCTTCTCGGCGACATCCCCGTTCTCGGCTTCCTCTTCAGAAGAACCACAATCTCTGACAAGCGCACGAACCTGATGGTATTCATCACACCGCACATCCTCGCAGAACGCGCAGAGGCGGATCGTCTTACAGGCTTCAAGCGCGAAGAGCAGCAGCGCGCATACCGCTCACGCCACAACAACATCCGTCTGTGGCCGCAAAAAGAAGTGCCCCTGGGACGTGATGACGAGCAGGACAAAAACGAGGCGGAATGAAAAAGCAGCTGGGAGAAATCCTGCTTCAGGAAGGGGTGATCACGAAAGAAGATCTCCAGGAAGTCCTGAAGATTCAGAAGAAATCTCCTCTGAAGCTCGGACAGATTCTCCAGAAGAAAGGGCTCGCTGACGAAGACCAGATTCTGAAGACACTGGCCCATCAGTTCGGCTATGAATATGAATCACGGCTGAATTTCAAGTTTGATGACGCATTCAAAAAGATTCCGGTGAATCTTCTCCAGAAGGCGAAGATGGTGCCCGTTGCCCGCACCGGCAAGAGCATCAAAGTGGCCCTTTCTGATCCGGCCGATCTGCATCCCGCAGACGATCTTCGCAACATTCTTTCAGAGTTTCGTGTGAACTTCGTGCTCGCGCCTGAGGCTGAAGTCCTGAAGATCATTCACGGCCAATTTGACCAGGCCGCCAATGCGGCCAAAGAAGTGATGGAGGGAATCTCCGAGGACGAGTTCCAGGACATTGACGCGTTAGGCGACGATACGCTCGATCTCGCGAACGAAGCCCCGATCATCCGAATGGTCAACGCTATCCTGACGCAGGGAGTTCAGGAGCGGGCGTCGGACATTCACATCGAACCTTTTGAGAAAGCAGTCGAAGTGCGCTATCGCGTGGACGGCATCCTCCACAAACGCCTTTCGCCGCCGAAAGTGATTCACGCTGGCATTGTTTCCCGGATCAAAATCATGGCGAACCTGAACATCGCCGAGAACCGTCTTCCTCAAGACGGACGCATCAAGATCAAGCTTGCGGGAAAGGACGTGGACATTCGCGTGTCGACGATTCCCACGCGGCACGGCGAACGCGTCGTGATGCGTCTTTTGAACAAGAGCGATGTAAAGTTCACTCTGGCGAATATGGGTCTGCCGAAACCCATGTTTGACACTGTGCAGAAGCTTCTGCGCGAACCGAACGGAATCATTCTCGTCACGGGTCCGACCGGTTCCGGTAAATCGACGACCCTGTACGCCTTCTTGCAGGAAATGAACCAGGAATCCCGGAACATTCTGACGGCAGAAGATCCAGTCGAATACGAAATCGAAGGGATCTCGCAGATGCAGATGCAGGATAAGATCGGCCTGACGTTTGCGACGGCCCTGCGCGCCATGCTTCGCCAGGATCCGGACGTCATCATGGTCGGTGAAATTCGCGACCAGGAGACAGCGCGCATCGCGATTCAAGCGGCCCTGACCGGTCACCTGGTGTTGTCCACCCTGCACACGAACGACGCACCTTCGGCCGTAACGCGTCTCGTGGACATGGGAATCGAACCATACCTCATTACAAGTACGGTGCGCGCAGTCCTCGCGCAGCGCCTTTCGCGCGTTCTCTGTCCTTCGTGCAAGGCGCCCTTTCGCGCGCCGGCGCGCGAACTCGCAAGTCTCGGCATTACAGCTTCTGAATCAGCCACGATCTACAAGCACGTTGGATGCGAGAACTGCACGGGAACCGGATACCGCGGCCGGACCGGGATTTACGAACTCATGCTCATGGACGAAGACGTTCAGCGCGTTGTGATCCGCGGCGGCGATTCCGAGGCCGTGAAAAAGGTTGCGCTTGAGAAAGGGATGGAAACCCTTCAGACGTACGGAAAGAACAAAGTACTCGATGGCGTTACGACCATTGAAGAAATTCTCCGTGTGACCTGATCATGCCGATTTTCAAATACACAGCCTTCAACCGCAAAGGCAAAGAAGAGAAGGGAATTGTCGACGCCGCGAACGCAGCGCAGGCCCGGCGCATCCTCAAGCAGAAAGGTCTGTACGTAAAGGCGATCGCCGAGGACACAGAGAAAAAAGACAGGGAGCTGTTTCCTTTTCTCGCGAAGCTTCTCTACCGAGTACCTCGCCGGGATGTGGGATTCTTCGCGCGCCAGCTTGGAACACTTCTCGATGCAGGCCTTCCTCTCGACAAGTCGCTCGCCAACATTGTGGATCAGACGGAAAACGAGTACCTCAAGAAAGCGCTGATTGAGGTGCGCGGCGACGTAATGGAGGGCGCGAAGCTTTCCGAGTCGATGGAAAAACATCCAGCGATCTTTCCGCCGCTTTATCACAACCTCGTTTCCGTCGGAGAACGTACGGGCGCCTACGAACAGTCTTTGCTGCGGCTTGCCGAACTCGAAGAATCGAACCAGGCGATGAAGAACAAGGTGACCGCCGCGCTGTTCTATCCGGTCATCATGATGTTCTTTCTGGGCGGCATCATGATCTTTCTGCTGGCAGTGGTGATGCCGCAGATTCAGCAGATGTTTGTTCAGATGAATGCGGAGCTTCCATTCATCACTCGTTTCGTCCTCGGCGTTTCCGATATCTTCACATCGTTCAAGATCCTGATTCCGATCGTGCTCGGAGCCGGCGGAATGATCTTCTTTCGCAGATGGAAATCCACTCCGGCCGGCCGTATGGCCTGGGAAAAATTCCTGTTGAAGCTTCCGGTGTTTGGAAACTTGATCCAGAAGGTGATCCTTGCGCGATTTTCGCGCAACCTGGGCGTCATGCTCCAGAGCCGGGTGCCGCTCTTAAACGCCCTGATTGTCGTGGGCAAGGTGGTGGACAACGCGCTTTTCGAGCAGGAAATCCTGGCCGCCATCGAGAAGATTAAGGAAGGCACGCGGATTACCGACGCGTTTCGCGATTCGCAGATCATGAACATGATGATTCTCGGTATGCTTTCGGCCGGCGAAGCGTCCGACCGGATCCCGGAAATGGTCGAGAAAATCGCCGACGTTCTCGAGGACGACGTGGATGCGGCGATCCAGAAGATGTCTTCGCTGCTTGAACCCCTGATGATTGTTCTTCTGGGGATGATGATTATTGTGATTATGTCAGCCATTCTTCTGCCCATGTATAACTTGACACAGCAGATACAGGTGTAAGCATTATGTGCGGAGGGGATATGAATCTCAAAGGTCTGAAGAAACGCAGGGGTATGACCCTGATCGAGCTTTCCATTGTCATTGTAGTGCTCGGGATTATCATTGGTCTTGTAACCTACGGCCTCAGAACGGCCGGCGCAGGGGCGCAGGACAGCGCGAATCGTCTCAAGGTGCAGAGCCAGGCGACGACTCTGCGAATTGAACTGAACAAGTATCAGGATGAATTCGGGTCCCTGGGGGACGGAGACAGTCTCCTGAAGCTGACGAAGCGCGATGCAGAGCATCCGAACTGGTCGCCGCTCAGCGAAAAGGATGTCCTCGATCCGTGGAACGAACCGTATTTCGTATGCCGTGACGATGCGGGCGAGCAGCAGATTTGCAGCCGCGGCGCCGATAAGAAGGAAGGCGGACAGGGAAAAGATGCGGACTTTATGCTCACGCGCGAAGACTCCTATCCGCAGTGGCTTAGCGGAAAGAAGAAGTAATCTCCGCCTCCGCCGGGGCATGACTCTGGTGGAGCTTGGAGTGGTCATGACCGTCATGGGAATTGTCCTGACGGTCCTGGTCTCTCTGTACCGTCAGTTCTCCGTTTTCAAATCCACTCAGGATGAAGCGACGATGATGCGCGATGCGCTTCTGTTCGCGCGCTCAACCGCAATCCGCTCCAACGATGTCATTTACGTTCTCTTTGATATTGATGAAGAGAAATACCGGGCCTACCGCAAGGTGCGCGAGAACGACGAGATGAAAGAGAAAGACATCATCAAAGAACGCGGACTTGCGAGCGCAAACGCGATTGTGGCAATTCAGGTCGGAAACGCCAACCGTCAGGACCGGGGAAAGGTCACAGTGAAAATGTTTCCCGATGGCAGCACAGATGAGCTGATGATCTTTCTCGGCCCGCGCCCCGATATCCGCAATACCGTGCTCTTCTCGCGCTACGGGAAAGCCGAGGTGGCGAAAGGGGAAAAAGAGCCGGCCCGCGAAGATCCGACTTACAAAGAGAACCTGGAGGACTGGAATTGAAATCGATTCGCCTCCGCCGCGGTATGACTCTTGTCGAAATGGCGATCGCGATTGCGGTTGCAGCAAGCATGCTCATGATCGTCACAATGACGGTGAGCTCTGCGCTGCGTATGCAGACGGAGTCTGACCGTCTTGCAGTGGCCGTATCACTCGCGCAGACGAAGCTTTCGCAGCTCAACAGCAACCCGGCGCTGACGCCCACCGGGGATAAGCCCATGACGGGCGCCTTCGGACAGGAAGGCGGCCTCTATGCCGGCTACGCGTATGAAATCGTCATCAAAGAGGAGCGGATCGATCTGGCGAAAGTGGCACAGCAAGGCGAACTTAAACCCGCGAACGTAGGCGATCAGCTGCCTGCGAGCACACAGAACCAGGCCGGCAATGCGAAGCGAAATGTGACGGGGTCGGAGACCGGCGGTCTCGTCGACATAGTCCGAATCATCATCAAAATCAAGTATCCGCGCGGAAACGGCGGCTTCGGCGAGTACCGCGTAGAAACCTTCAAAGGGGCTCCGAAGAAAGTATGAAACGGCGCCGCGGTTTTACGCTCATTGAGCTTTCGATTGTTGTGATGCTGCTCGCCATGCTCTTTACGGTCATGTTCGGAGTCTTCTTCGGAACATCGCGGATTGCAAGCACCGCGTCCCCGCGAAGCCGTGAGCTTGCGGATGCCATGCTTGCCCTTGAAATCCTCCGCTCGTCGATCAGTCAGACCTATTA
>CAZUJO010000132.1:0-1303 GCA_964619995.1 uncultured Leptospiraceae bacterium | reverse complement strand
GTTGTATTTGTGGCGCATCCTGATCCGCAGACGCAGTCTGACCGCCTGACGTTCGCATCGGTGCAGCCGATTTCCGGCACCGGTTCTTCCGTGGTGCGCGAAGTGAGCTTTTATTTGAAAGAAATGCAGAATCAGGAAACCGGAGAAAGACGTTATACGCTCATGAAAAGGGAAGAGGAGCCCGTGGATAAGAAACCCGCCGAAGGAGGCCTTCACTATCCGCTGCTTGAGAATGTCACGGCGCTCCACTTCAAATACTCGCTCAACGGGCGCGAATGGCTCGATAAGTGGAATACGAAGCAGTCCCGCAGGATTCCGCGCCTGGTTCAGATTCAGCTCGCGGTTCGGATCGGCGGAAAGATTCGCGTGCTCGAGACGCTCGCAAGCCCCGGTTTGTACCTGAACTAGAGAAGGTATTATGAAGTGGCTTTTGAAAATACCAGGGATCAAAACGCGGCGGGGAGCCATGGCGATTCTGTTTACGTTCGCCCTCGGCGCGGCCGCAAACACAATCGCGGCGAAGTTCTTCGCCGATGCTCAGATCCAGTATGCCTCTGTGAAAGTGGCAGCGGACGGTTTTCGCGCCCGCCAGCTCGCCCTGGCCGGATTCCAGGCGGGACTGGCCGCTCTTCGCGCAGCGCCCGAGGAATATCTATACACATCCGGTCTAGCGCTGAAACCGCCGGATATTTCGGTTTCTGCGGACTGCAAGCCCGGCTGCTTTGTTTCCTACAGGCTCATGCCGGAAGACGGAAGGTTGAATCTGAACAATCTCGTTCACAGCTTTGACGACAAACCCAACGAACAGTACCGCGCCATCTTTCGCCGCTTCTTTCCACAGTATGACATTCCTATAGAAAATGTAGATTCGCTGATTGACTGGATCGATGAAGACGATACGCCGACGGGAAACGGAGGCGAGAACGCATACTATCAATCGCTGAAGCCGGCGCGAAAGTGCAAAAACTTCCGCATGTTTTCGCTGGGCGAAATCGTTCTTGTGAAGGGTTTCACGAGCGACATGATCTTCGCTTCGCGCGCGCCCGCGAACTGGGAAAAGAACCAGAAAGACCTCGCTTCCATGACCGAAGACGAGAAAAATCTCATCACAATGGACGATTGGATTCCCGCGAACAATCTGACGGCTTATGTCCCGCTCGGAGACCGGCTCGAAGATAAGATCAACATCAACGCAGCGCGCTATCATACCCTCATGGCGCTTTCTGATTCAATGACCAGGGAGGCCGTTCTGGCGCTCTTCAAATACCGGCGTCAAAAGGGGGGCTATATCAAGGAGCTCGGA
>CAZUJO010000131.1:0-9138 GCA_964619995.1 uncultured Leptospiraceae bacterium | reverse complement strand
TCCGAGTCCGAAGCAATTCGAAACCTTCCGCACGAACGTTACGCGGCATACACTCATCCACGAAGACCTGAAACGTCTCTACGACGGTTTCCCGAAAGATTCGCATCCAATGGCGATTCTGAGCTCCATGATCTGCACGCTTTCCGGATATTACACCGACTCAAGCGATCCTCTGAATCCGCGCCACCGCGAAGTGTCGATCATGCGCCTTCTGGCGAAGACGCCCACGATTGCCGCGTATTCGCACAAGAAATCCATCGGTCAGCCCTTCGTGTATCCGCGAAACGCGCTTTCCTATGTCGGCAACTTCCTCAACATGATGTTCTCTGTGCCGGCAGAAGATTATGAAGTCGATCCGATTGTGGAAAAGGCGCTCGATCTCCTGCTCATCCTTCACGCTGATCACGAGCAGAACTGCTCCACTTCAACCGTGCGTCTTGTGGGATCAAGCCGCGCGAATATCTATGCAACGATTGCAAGCGGTGTCTGCGCGCTCTGGGGTCCGCTGCACGGCGGCGCAAATCAGGCTGTGATCGAAATGCTCGAACTCATCCGCGATGACGGGGGGAACGTTGCGAAATTTGTGGAGCTCGCGAAAGACAAGAATTCCACGTTCCGCTTGATGGGTTTCGGCCACCGCGTTTACAAGAATTTCGATCCGCGCGCGCGCATCATCAAGAAGGCGTGCGACGAAGTGCTCGCAAAGCTCGGCGTGAATGATCCGCTCCTGGACATTGCGAAGAAACTCGAATCGGCAGCTCTTACAGATCCGTATTTCTCAGAACGGAAGCTCTATCCGAACGTGGATTTCTATTCCGGAATCATTTATCGTGCGATCGGCATTCCTACGGAAATGTTCACCGTTATGTTTGCGCTCGGCCGCATGCCAGGATGGATCGCTCAGTGGAAAGAGATGATTGAAAATCCCGGAACAAAAATCGGCCGTCCGCGTCAGGTATATACCGGCTATACGAGCCGCGACTATGTTGCGCGCGAAAATCGTCCGGAGAAGTGATTCAGGAGGAGTCTATGCAAAAAGGTGTTAACGAAATTCTTTCCCAGTTTGGTCCAGACGATTACACGGTGAAGCTCTGCTCGAGCCTTTTCTCCGTTGTGCCGTTCGCCCCTCAGTTTGCGTTTTACAACTCGATTGAAGGCGCTGCCGGCCGTCTCCAGGCAACCGAAGATTCTGTTTCGAAAGCGAAGTCTCTTGCAGGCAGCGAAGACGTTCAGAGCGCGGTGTGGGTTGCAGACGCGCTCGACACAAGCGACAAGCTCATCGCCAGCTATGCCGGTGTGAAGAACCTGATCTCGCTGTTCTCGTCTGCGCCGAAAGCGAGGACTTTCGAATCAGATCCGGAACAGGCCGTGGACGCTGGACTCAAAGCGCTCGGGCTCGCGTACATGATCCACAAGCTCTTCGACGGGTCGCCTGTGGACAAAATCAATTCGTTCCGCGCGCTTCCGGCCGGGCAGGAAATCGGTCTGTACTACGCGACTGCGGAAATCGCTCTCCCGTTTGCGGACAACCTGGTTCAGGGCGGGGCAAACCTGGTTGAGAAGATCATTGGCAAACATAAGGGCGACATTCAGGCGAAGTTCGCGCAGTTTGCAGGCCAGGAGCAGGTCGCTCATGCAATGACTCTGCTTGAAAATCTCGTGAAGCCTCTCGACGAATATGTGAGCAAGGCGAAACAATACACGGGTCCTGTTACCGACAAGATCAAGCAGTATCTGCCGAGCGCGATGAACGTAGCCGATTCGGCGACGGGCATGGCAGCCGCAGGTGTGGACCTCATGCCTGTTTGGAGTTTTCTCGGCGGACGCCTTGCGGCAGAAGCCTGCCTTTCGCGCGCGCAAAAAGGCTGATCGATTCTTTTTGAACCGCGGCGCAGTGCCTGAGTGCTACTGCGCCGTGAGTCCGCCGTCGATGATGAGGGTCTGCCCCGTCATGTAAGAGCTCGCGGGCGATGCGAGAAACAACGCCGCTCCCACCAGATCTTCCGGCTTTCCAATCCGCTTGAGTGGAATTCCTTCCACTGCTTTTGACTTCAGATCCGCTTTGCCCGTCATGCGCGCCGTCATGTCAGTTTCAATGAAACCAGGACAGAGCGCGTTCAGACGGAAATTCGAGTTAGCCCATTCAATGGCCAGAGCCCGCGTGAGCTGAATGACGCCGCCCTTCGAAGCCGAATAGATCGACGCGAGAGGAAAGCCGAAGAGCCCGAGCACGGACGCCACGTTGACGATCGTTCCGCCGCGCTTGCGCTGCGCTTTGAAGTAGGCCTGGCAGGCCCGGAAGACGCCTTTGATGTTTGTGTTGAGGATCTTTTCCATTTCGTCCTCCTTGAAAAAGGAGGCTGGCGTGTCGGAGGAGATGCCGGAATTGTTGATGAGGCAGTCGAGCCGGCCGTGCGTTTTCACGATTTCGTCAATCAGAGCGGGGACGGCCGCGGGATCCGTCGCGTCGGCGACGCGGCCGTTGATTCCAAAACCGTTCATTGTGTCGGCTGATTCCTGCCGCGAGCCCGTGCCGTAAACGATTGCGCCGCGGCTCTTGAACGCCTCGGCGAACGCCCGGCCGATTCCGCGGCCCGCGCCGGTGATGAGGATGACCTGATCCTGAAACGAAAACAACTGATCCATAGGCGCGAAGATGACTGCGTGCTCTCTTTTGTCCTCACCTTTTGGCTCTATTCACCTGTGTTTTTTTCTTTTCACTGCGCCCTCAATGTGTGCCATTACGCCTGTTGAGTACCGGCGCCAAAAAAAGCATCTTTCGCCGCATTCTGGCCGGCCTGCTTCTGCTCGTGATCGTCGCCTACAATGTGGCCTTCTACCCGCCTGTCTTTGAACGGATCTTTCTGCGCCTCATGTCAGGGTCGATTCCCGGTCAGGTGCGCCTTCATGTGGAAAAATCGAGTCTCTTCCGCGGATTCGTCTTCAAAGATTTTGAAGTGCGGTCGGAGAAGCATCCCTTCTTTCGCGCGGATCGAATTACGCTGACCTATCACATGCCTTCGCTCTTGATCGGGCACATCGGTATCCGTGATCTTTCGATTGCGCGGCCTGAGATATTTCTGACGAAGACGGACGGCGTATGGAACACCGATGAAGTATTCGGTCCCTCGACTCCGGCTGCCGCCGAGCCTTCCAAACCCCTGCCGGAATTCATCAACACCTATCTTGCGCTGAAGCTTTACGGCAAGATCGTTGTGCGCGATCTGCACATTCACATGGAGACAAACGACCGTGTGCCTGAGCTCCTGGATGTGGATCATTTCAACATGCACGCTGCGTTCATTACACGCACATTCCAGCGCATACCCACGGGTATGCGGGCGCTCGATCTTTTCGACACGCTTCTCATCGGGATTGCGCCCGATCAAGCGGTCACGATCACTCGCAAAGCCGAAGGCGAAATCGCTGGAGAGATTGCCTTCCCGTTCTTCCTGTACAAAGAGGTGTCGCGCGGCTCTCCGGAGTTCGGCTCGCGATTCCTGCTTGATACATCGCGTCTTGTGCTTCGCAAGGACGGCCGATCGCTTGCGCCTCGAACGAAACTCTACTATAATGTCTCCTACAACGCGGGAAAAGATTCGCTTCATCTCGACCGCCTGCTCGCTGAACAGAGCGGAGAGCCCTGGCTCGATCTCACGGCAGAAATCGAAAAAATAACTTCAAACAATCCAATCGTGAAGATGGATATGAAGCAGTCGCGCATTGATTTCTCGTCCGTTGAAACCATTCTGAACTATCTTGGGAAGGGTTTCGGACTGCGCGGGACCGCGTCCCTTTATCCGATCCATATCGAAGGTCCTCTCGACAAATTGACGTTATCCGGCAATGTGCAGGCCAGCGGTTTCAGCATGCAGACAGGCAAGCTGATCCACAGCATTCCAGATCTCCGCCTCAATCTCGATGCCAGTATGGATGTTCAGCAGTATATGCCGGCTGAAGCCGGCGGGAAAAAGGAAAAGCCGCCCAATCTTGCGTTTGGTGTCTTTCACAAACTCCTGATCCCGGAGCTCTTCATCGCCTACAACGAAGCGACCCTGCGCGGCAATGCGAAGATCCTTCCCGGAGAGGGGATTCTCGCGGATGTGATTCTTTCGCGCCTGCGCCTGCTCCCGTTCTCGGGGCCCGCATTTGACGGCATTGCTTCTGGCCAGATCCGCGTGCAGTCGCCGGAGAGTTTTCAGGATCTCAAGATGCATACGGAGCTGCACATCTCCGATGCCCGCTACAGGCAGGACGAGAGCCGATCCGGCCCCATGGAAATGGGACTCGTTTCAGACTGCCTGATCGGCATGCATGAAGTGACGACCGTGGGTCTGGAAAAACTTCTCATGACGATCCAGAATCCTGCCGGCGCAAGTCTCGTGACGCTGAAGGGCAGCGGGGATATGAGCTTTGGCGAAGGTCAGGACTACCGGTTCCAGCTCCAGACGCTCAACATCAATTACGGGGAACTCCACTCGACTCTCCCTGGATCTCTCCGTTATTCGCTTTCTCCGTATCGGTCGTATCTTGACGGCGGACTGAACATCAGCGGCGCGGTGGGAACGCGCATTGCCCACGGCGCAACTTCCCTGACCGCCGATGCGATGATTGCGATGCCGGGAATTCACCTCGATGATCTTGCGCTGAAAACCTCAATGAGTTTCTCAAAAGAGAAAACGCAGATTGATCTTTTGAAGATCGCAGGCCTCCGGGGCGCGCTGTCCGGGGACATCCACGGCAGCATCGTGAAAGCGGGGGAAAAAAGCGTTCCGGACCTGACCATCAATCTTGGCCTCGCAAGCAAAACGTTATTCGCCGTTCATAAAAACCTGGCGCTCCAGGGCGGCCTGCTCATGGATTTCAAGATGCAGCAGGATGCTCTCCGGGGCAACATTTCGGCGAAGGATCTGAGTCTTGAATTGTACTCGGACTGCGATGCAAATTCCGTCTGCAAGAAGACGCGCATTGAAAACATGAATCTGGCCCTGCCTATTTTCCATGATATGCGGATTACGAATCCGGCCGTTCTCGCCGATGCGCCTGCAAGCCTGACGTTTGACGGGGCTCAGTATCAGGGAAAGCCCAACCTGACCGTGCAGTTCATTGCATCGAGCCACAACCCTCGCGGCGAAATTGTCAAGGATGGATATTTTTATGCGGGATCTCTTCTTCCCGGAAGGTCGCCCGGCGTCGCGGCTTCCCTGGAATACCGCAAGAATGTTCTCTATTTTAAGTCTCTGCGTTATCAGATCTACCGGCCGCGTGCCCGCGATTCGGAAGATCTCTGGGTGGAGGATGGACGGGTTGAAGGCAAGGACGTATTCTTCAATCTTGCAGATCTGTCTCCGCACTCCATGGAATTCGGCGGCAAAATGCAGATCCAGAATCTGGACCTTGAGCCGTATCTGCCTGCATCGCGCAGCAACTATGACGGCGTCATCAGCGCAGAGCTGGACTTCCGCGGCAAGGATCTCGGAAATGCCCTCTACAATACGAACATGAGGCTTTCCGTGTATCGTCTCAGCAGCGAGTTCAGCGGGTTCGCCGCGCGCGTTGTCATGCCTGCTGCTATGGCCGGCGCGATCGTGAAGAGCGCCCTCGACATACCGTCGATTACAGTGGAACTGCAGAACGGGCTCGTCTACACGACGATCGGGATTGCCCGGCGGGACATCAAGAGCATCACAAAAGCGCTCAGCTTCCTTATGAAGCCCACCGGCGAAGAGATCAAACAGGAGCGAATCCCGCTTGCGCAATTTCTGGAACGAGCCAGAACAGAAGTGGAAGCAGGCGTGAAGTCGGAGGAACCAAATCCATGAAGCGCGGATTCTATGTTGTCGGATGCCTCTGTCTTTCGTCGTTCCTGATGTCCTGCTCGTTCTTACAGAAGAACGTGAAAGACCCTGCCGTAAACTTCTACCGCAGAGGGTCGTGCGTTTCGATTGATATCCCGCCGATTACGCTGACACCCACGCGGACGGCGGCGGAACGCCAGCTCATCGGCGAAGATCGGGACGTGGAGAAAGACAGCTGGCTGCTGGCATCTGCGCGAAGCACAACCCGCCCGGAAGAAGCCCGCGTTCTCCAGGAAGCCCGCCGAATCTACCGAGAGCAGGCGGTTCTTGAGTTTTATGAGGAATCCCTGCGTGAATACGCGCGCGCCGGCGTTCTTGGCGAGAAAGTCGACAGCGGGGAAGTCGTTCTGGTCCCCGAAAACGTTGCGCCGCGAAGCGCCCGGTTCCGCAGTCCGGAGGAAATCGAGCTCGCCCGCAGGACGGCCGCGGAGATCAACAAAAGCCGTTCGTACATTATTCAGTACTACATAAAGCAAGAAAAAGAGAAGCCGGGCGGAGATCCGGCTGAAGTTGAAAAGACGCTCCGAGAGTCCTTTCTGCGCGGCCTTCGCCCCGGCGACTGGATTCAAAGCGCAGGTTCGTGGACCCGGCAGAAATGAAACGTCTCGGACTCCTCGGAACTGCCCTGGCCGCCATCGCGCTGGCCGCCTGCCGATCGACTCCTCCGGTAGACCCGCCGGAGTTTGATTATCCGTCGCTTGCGCGGCTCGCCGAGGCGACACCCGGCCGGGCGCTCCCTCTTACGATCCAGAGGGGAGCGAGTCTGCATCCGGTGAGCACAGATAATGGTTACCTTTTCTACTCATCAAATCGAGACGGATCGGGCGATATCTGGATGCGCGATCTTCGCAACACCGTCGCGTTTCCGATCGTGCGGCATCCCGCGGAACAGGCGAAGCCGGCGGTTCCCCTTTCCGGGCACAAGCTTGCGTTTGTTTCCTTTGATACAGATTCTGGCGGCGATATTCGCATAACAGAAGTTAAGCCGCAGGAGATCGTTAAGGGGAGCCTTGCGGGCGCCACACCGCCGAATCTGTGGGACTCTTCCGACAGCCTGTCTGAAGTGATTGCACAGAAGAGCGCAGCGCTTCCTCCGCAGTGCCGCGGGAAGTTCGCAGAGACAGATCCTTTGTTTTCGCCGGACGGCCGCTACCTCTACTACATCAGCGATCGCTGCACTCCCGGAACGCAGAACCTCTGGCGCGTTGAGCTGGACGGAATTGAAATCAAAGGCGGTCCGGAATTGCTCACAGAAAGCGGCGCTGTGCAGCCGTCCATTTCGTATGACGGGACGAGGCTTGCCTACGTATCCTATCGCAGCGGCGCTCCTGAAATCTTTGTTCTTTTTCTCCCTCTGAAAAAAGAAATTCCGGTAAAGACGTCAGGCGGCATTGTTCAATATCCCGCTATTTCGCCTGACGGGAATACGGTCTACTACATTGCCGTCAGGGAAGACACAAATCAGAACGGCGTCATCGACGCGATGGACCGCGGGGGAATCTATGCGGCTCCGGTGGCCGGCGGGCGCGAGTCCCGGCTCGTGGACGCTTCCACGTCGCTTCACGGCCTTTCGTTCTCCTTTTTCCTCGGGGGCACCCTTCTGTATTCGGCGGAGTCTTACCAGAACATCAACGTGTACTTCGTCCGTCCGGAAGGCGTCATTCCAAAACAGCCCGACATCGACGAGCAGTTCGCTTATACGGCGCGTTTTCTGAAAGATCAAGGAAAGCGGATGATTGCGCTCGATGCGTTTCGCCGCTTTTACGGCGACGCCAGAGAGTACATACTTTTCGAGGGAAAGTATCTGCGCGACAGGGCCGAGGCACTTGCGGGACGTGAGAAGGAAGAGGCGGAGAACGATATCAAAGAAGCCCGCGCGCGGAATGCGTTTGCAGACTATCAGCTTGCGCTTCTGGATCTGCCGCGCGGGAAAGACCGCACGGAATTCATTTCCAGGTTCGTTCAACGGGCGGAGTCCGGCGAGTTTGGCGAAAGAACCGACATCATGCTTCCTGCAGCCCTCGACGATCTGAGCCGCGCGCTTGAGTCTCAGGAGAAAAAGAGCCAGGCTCTCGAAGCGCTCCGCCGCTTGAACAGCGAGTTTCCGGAATACTACCGGCGTAAGAATACGCGTCTGCGCGAAGGGGTATTGAGTCTGAAGGTGGAAGGAAAAATTCCTGCCATCCTCATGGAAGAGCTCCAGGCGAAGCCCTCCATCCAGCGGCGCGAAGAGATTCTCACGGAGATTGTGAACTATTTCACGCGTTTTCGCAGGCCGGAAGAAACCGATTCCGCGACTGCAGCCGAGCTTCAGCGCACGGACCTGATTCCGATGGTCCGCTCGACTCTTGAATGGCTCCGTGCGCGCAGTCTCTATGACCGGGGCCGCGATGATGAGTCTCTTGCGATTACGCAGAATCTGCAGAACGCTTTTCCGCCGGAGTCCGGGATGTACGTCCGCACCTGGCAGCTTCTCGCATTTCTGCTCGAGCGCCGGCGGGATTACGCAGGCGCGTATGAAGCGCGTCTCCGCTACGGGGGCGCATATCGTCCGGACACGGGGGTTCGAATCGGCCTCGAAGAATACAGGGAAATTCTTGAACAGTCCGATCGCACCATCAAGCGGTCGCTTGCGTCGGCGCGCTCCATCGCCGCTCTCGTCGATGAACAGGACGCGGTCATTTCCCGCACTCTGCTTTCGCGCACGCTCGAAGGCACGCCCGTACAGACCATACTGAATCAGGTTCGCGAGAAACCGGTCGTCATCTCCGCCGCGGACCGCGAAACGCTCTTTGATCTCTGCAAGGGAAGCTCGGGCAAGATCATCGGCAGCCTTGGTCAGCCCGACTACATCAAGAAGTTCGTCCAATTCTGTAAAGACGCGGACCCGTACCTTTCGGGCAGGGCGGCCGGGGGATTGAGCCTTGAGCTGGCGCGCAACGGATCAGACCTGCTTTATATCGTCTCGTACGCGAATGTAAACGTTCTGAATATTCTGTTTTATAATATGAAAAAGGTGAACCTCTTTGAGGGATTTCACCAGGAAAAATCGATCGCCTATCACAGGCTGAAGATCGACATCGCGATGGAGCGAAACCGCAATCTCATTGAATGGGACAGGCGGCGGAACCAGATTCTCGACCCGCGCAACGTGCTGAATCTCTTTGCTGAAGGCGACCCCTTTGACGCCACAGCTTTCAATGAGGTTGTGCACGGTTATACATTCGCAGCGGGCGAGGCGCGCAGCGTCGGAGAATTGAGCTTTGTGTACGGGTATGCC
>CAZUJO010000130.1:0-9142 GCA_964619995.1 uncultured Leptospiraceae bacterium | reverse complement strand
GGATGAGCAGTCGGCGCGCGTGCGAGGCGAAGAAGAGGCGCGGCGGAAAGCGTACCTCTTGATTCTCAGAGAGCCCTTTTTTCGGGGCACTTTGAGCGAAGAGGGCAAGCGACAGATCCGCAGCCTGATTGAAACGCGCGGCCGTGTGGTCAGCGTGAAGAAAGAGGCGGAAGACGCCTATCGCATTGTATTTCAGGTCACGCAGCCCGGGGGGCTGCGAAACACATTTCGTTCTATAAGGTAGGGAATATGAGTCAGCCAATTCGAACACGTTTTGCTCCGTCGCCGACGGGATTTCTCCACGTGGGGGGAGCGCGCACTGCTCTGTTCAATTATCTTTATGCGAAAGCGCGCGGCGGTCAGTATGTTCTTCGCGTCGAAGACACAGACCAGGCAAGATCCACCCGGGATTCGGAACGCATGATTCTTGAATCTCTGCACTGGCTCGGAATTGTTCCAGACGAAGGCCCGGATGAAGGCGGACCGTACGGTCCATATCGTCAATCCGAGAGGCTCGACATCTACAGAACGTACACGAAGAAGCTCCTCGATGCAGGTCTTGCATACCCGTGCTTCTGCACAGAAGAGGAACTTGAGCAGATGCAGGAATCCTCAAAGAAGCTGGGAATCCCGAACGTGTATGACGGACGTTATGCGAACTTGCCGAAGGAAGAAGCGGAAGCGCGCATCAAGGCAGGCGACCCGTACTCGATTCGTTTGCGCGTTGGAGCCGAAGAGATTGTGGTCAATGATCTCGTCCAGGGAAAGGTTAAGTTTGATTCAAGACTGATTGGAGATTTCATCATCGTAAAATCGGACGGGTTCCCGACCTATAACTATGCGGTCGTAATCGATGATTTCGAAATGAAGATTTCGCACGTCATTCGCGGCGTGGGCCACCTCTCGAACACTCCGCGGCAGATCTTGATCCACAAGGCTCTCGGACTTCCTCTGCCGGCGTATGCTCACATTTCTGAAATTGTCGGAACAGACAAAAAGAAACTTTCAAAGCGGCGCGGCGCAACCTCGATTCTGTTCTTCCGCGATCTCGGCTACATGTC
The DNA here is from genome assembly GCA_964619995.1 of uncultured Leptospiraceae bacterium. Classification (GTDB taxonomy): domain Bacteria; phylum Spirochaetota; class Leptospiria; order Leptospirales; family Leptonemataceae; genus JAEUSB01. Next base: position 8,081 of record CAZUJO010000130.1, on the reverse strand, counting down.
CGAAGCGTTTAACAACTATATGGCGCTTCTGGGCTGGTATCCGGAAGACGGAGCTGAATTCATGGGCCCCGCCGATCTCAAGCGGAAGTTTGACGTTGCCCGCTGCTCGAAAAGCCCGTCCATGTTCGATTTCTTTCTGACCGATTCGGGAGCAGAGAAAGACGAGCATCGTCCGGAGCAGATGACGCTCGAAGATCTCAAGAAGGCCATCAACAAGAAGACCAAGCTGAACTGGCTGAACAACAAATACATCCGCGCCGCAGACGTGGACGCAATCTGGCCCCAGGCTTCGCATTTCATTGCCCGCGACAAAGACCTGGCCGTGGCCCTTGAGAAAGAGCCGGCGAAGATGCGTCAGATTTTTGAGCAGGTCCGCAACTACCTCGACACGTTCGATGACGCAGCGCCCTTCTATCGGGAGCTTCTGAAAACGAAAATTCAGCTTGAGCCGGGCGAGGCAGAGGAGATACTGAAAGCGCCGGAGGCAGCGGCTGTCATCAGCGCCTTCAAGGCAGTCCTTGCGGAAACGAAGCCCGCCACGCCGGAACAGTTCTCGGAAGCTATGAAGCAGACGGGAGCCCGAACCGGCGCGAAAGGCAAGGCGCTTTTTATGACGATTCGCGTGGCGGCCACCGGGAGCACGCACGGCCTTGAGCTGCCGAACCTGTTTGCGATCCTCGGAGTCGATCAGGTTCTTGCGCGAATTTCACAGCTCGCCCCGTAGGGAAGGAGGATTGAATCATGGCGGACGAAGCGGTCACCCTGGTTCAATCCCTTCTGAAACCGGAAGCCTACCCGCACCCGGTATCCGCCGTTGCGCTGCGCGAAACGCACATCTCCTGGGTCTTTCTCACCGGGGACTTCGCTTATAAAGTAAAGAAGCCTATTGATTTTGGCTTTCTGAACTTTACATCGCTCGATCGGCGCAAGTTCTATTGCGAAGAGGAAATCCGACTGAACCGAAGGCTTGCGCCTTCGATCTATCTTTCTGTTGTACCGATTCTTCAGACGTCAGGCGGCATTCGAATGGGGTTGCAGGGCGCGCTGGAGGCTGAGGCGGGAGAAATCATCGACTATGCTGTGCAGATGCGTCAGTTCTCGCCGGACCTCACCCTCGACCGGGTTGAGGAAGCAGAAGGCCTTTCGCCGGAACAGATTGACCGGATTGCCCAGATGGTCGCGGATTTTCATGCTGCCATCGCGCGTGCGCCGGCATCTTCGGAGTTTGGAACCCCCGAACAACTGATCGGGCCGCCCCGCGACAATTTCCGGGATACGCACGTGCAGGGTTTTGAAACGCAGCTTGAAACGCTGCGCGCCTGGACTGAACAAGAATGGAATCGGCTTCGCCCCGTATTCGCGGAGAGGAAGGCAGGCGGCTTCGTGCGCGAATGCCACGGAGACATGCACCTCGGCAACATCGCCCTTGTGGACGGCGAGCCGTTGATCTTTGACTGCATTGAGTTCAATGATCCATTTCGCTGGATTGATGTGATCAGCGACGCAGGATTCCTGGTAATGGACCTTGTGGAGCGCGGACATCCAGATCATGCCTATCGTTTCCTGAACCGTTATCTGGAATTGACCGGCGATTATGCAGGACTAGCCGTTCTCAGGTTCTACCTTGTGTATCGCGCCATGGTTCGCGCGAAAGTGGCAAGCCTTCGCCTGAGCCAGACGACGGGCGCTCACCTCCGCGAAGAATTCGCCCACTATGTTCAACTGGCGCTCACATTCAGGGCGCCAGCACCCACCGCCTTGATTCTCACATGCGGCCTGTCGGGTTCCGGCAAGACGCGCGCGTCGCGAGAAATGATTGCCCGGGGAATGATGCGCGTGCGGTCGGATGTGGAAAGGAAACGACTCTTTTCTCTGGCCCCCGAGGCGAAAAGCGGATCGGCTCTGGACTCAGGAATTTACACGGCCAGCGCTGCTTCGCAGACGTATGACCGCCTGCTTTCGCTGAGTGAGACGATTCTCGGGAGCGGCTACTGTGCTGTGGCCGATGCGACGTTTCTGGAAGAGGAGAGGCGGAAACCCTTTGTGGATCTGGCGGCGAAGGCGGGCGTTCCTGTCTTTATCGTGCACTGCACAGCCTCGCCGGATACGCTTCGTGCGCGCGTTCAGCGTCGTCTTGCAAAGGGGCTCGACGCAAGCGAAGCCGGCCTGGAGGTCCTGGAAGCGCAGCTGCAGCGCGGATACCGCTTCAGCGAGTCCGAACAAAAGATCGTGTATACTTTGAATACGGAAGACGAAGAGGCTCGGGCGCAGACTCTGGCCGAATTATTTTCCGCCGTGAAGGCCGAAACAAGAACGTTAAGCGGCTAAACGGAAGCGGTCAGGGCAAACGCGCCTGCAACCAGGGCGATGCGCACCGCATACTCCGCGGCAATTACAGCGGCAGTTCCAGCAATCTCCTTGCCGATCCCATGCTCCACAATTCCGTCGACAACAGAATCCGACGCGGATTTTACGAGACTCAGTCCCACATTCGCCCACAACCCGGCTCCCTTCTGCATGAAAGAAGCCGACTGAACGGCCGAGATGGAGTTCTTGTAAAACCGAAACCATCGCAGCCGGTCGAGATGATCGCACATTTCAAACACGGTCTGGTGCTGCTCCCACGTGCGTTTCACGGCATAGACAAGCACCGCCAGGGTTCCCGCGCCCATTGCAATCGTAATGACCGGCGCGGACGCAAAGGACTGCTGGACCGGAACATCCGTCCTCATTCGCACGAGGACTTCCACAACTGCGAAGGAGGCAAAAGAACTGATCCCCAGGGCAAAGCTGGACAGATGGCTTTTGAAATACTTCCACTCCCAGTACTCGCGGAGGAAGAGTTTCACGTCTCCGAGCATCTTGCGCCGCCAGAGTACAAACGTGCGCGCTCCGAAACCAATCATGCGCACTGCGAGGATGACCAGGAAGGCCCAGTGCAATATCTGTATGGTGCCAGGCACGTTCGTGTTTGAACTGCGCCGCGCATCCGGTCAATCTTTATCTCTCGACAGCCCGGGCTCAGGGGTTCTCTTGTGCCGTGTCTTTCTGGCAGATCCGGATCTTTGCGAGCACGTATCTCTGTTATGCGGGATACTACTTCTGTCGAAAACCTTTCTTCATCGCAAAGGCAGATGTGGGTCAGGCGCTTTCGCTCGGCGCTCGTGAGCTCGGGATCATCGGATCGGTCTACTTGATCGCATACACGGCCGGGCAGTTTGTTTCCGCCTGGTCTGGCGACAGAATCGGACCGCGCAGACTCTTGATTTCGGGAATGCTTCTTTCGATTGTATCGAACATTGCATTTGGAGCCACGAATTCTTACGCGACGTTTCTCATCTTCATGGGGCTGAATGGACTCGCGCAGTCGACCGGCTGGTCGGGCGGCGTCGGCGCGATGGCCCCCTGGTTCACGCGGCATGAGCGGGGGCGTGTCATGGCAGCCTGGGCCACGAACTTTCAGGCGGGCGGCGTTCTGGCAAATGCGCTCGCTGCATTCGCGCTCGCGCGCTTCGGCTACCGCTACAGCTTTCTTCTGGGAAGCTGCGTTTTGTTCGCAGTCTATCTCTTCTTTTTGTTCAATCAGCGCAATCGTCCTGAAGACGTCGGACTGCCTCCGGTTTCCGATCCGCTTGAGGGTGAGCAGCCCGCCAATGAGACGGGCGAGCCGGGCGCAGGAAAGGCAGAATCGTCGTTCGGCGGGCTTTCGCGCGGACAATGGGCGAGCATTCTTCTGCTCGGCTGCGCGTATTTCTTTATCAAATTCATCCGGTATACGCTCTGGTCCTGGGCACCATACGTATTACGTAAGAATTACGCGCAGGCGGGAGATACGGCCGGATACGTATCGACCCTGTTTGATCTGTTCGGCATTGCCGGCGTTCTCACGGCCGGGTATCTGTCTGACCGCTGGTTCAACGGACGGCGCGCGGTGATTTCGCTGATCTTTCTTTCGGGAATGACGTTATCTGCTCTCTGGCTGCGTCTGGCCGCGGATCACAACTTGATTGTATTTGCGATCTGCATGGCGTTGATTGGATTTATGCTCTATGGGCCGGATGCGCTCCTGACAGGCGCAGGCGCCATTGATCTCGGAAGCGTCCGTCATGCGACATTGGCGGCGGGGATCATCAACGGCATGGGAGCCTTCGGCCCAGTTGTTCAGGATATTTTGATTGGCGATCTTTATGAACGTTTTGGCGGAGAGCTCGGCCCGATTTTCGCGCTGCTGCTTGGTTCTGCGTTTTTCAGCACACTGGTGCTTGCCGTTGTGGTTTTGCGCAACCGGAGTCACGCATCGGACGTGTAGTTACCAGCTGAAAGAGGCAATGCCAACCCGGATGGGAGTTGTGGAAGTTGCCATGGTTCCGATCAAAGACAACGAGCCGTTGCTGTTGATCTGGTAAATCAAGAGTGTGCTCGTGCCGCCTACTACGTAAGCGAATCTACCCGTAGAATCGATCGCGATTGCGTTTACCGCAATGCCCGTGTTGATCGCGCTCGCGCCGCTTGCCAGTCCGTTTGCGCCAATCGGAAGGACGTAAATTGAATTCGAACCGCTGTGAAGCGAGTAGACCGCCAGAAGCGAAGGGTGGACCGCAAGATAGTTAACGACTGTGGTTGTAGATCCCGTTCCGAGCAATGATGCGGGCGTCGAAGTAGCGCCGAGTGAATACGAACGAACCAGGCTGGCCGGCAGATCGGCAACGTACAGATAGTTGCCAGCTGTAGCTATGAAGTCGGTTCGGAAGCCGCCAGTTCCGAAGGAGTTCGTGGCGCTGAGCGTTCCATTCGATTGCAGCGTGAAGCCGTCCAGTATTGCAGTCGCGGAGTTTCCCGCATAAACGTAACGACCCTGCGAGTCCACAGCCACCATGACGTTGGGTGAACCGCTTGTGGCTCCCGTGGAAGCGGTGAGCGTGCCGCTGCTTGAAATGACATACATCTGAACAGTCCCAGCGTTGTTCGTAGCAAACAGGTAACGCCCGAGCGGGTCCACGGCACGCTCATAGGCATTGGCAAAGGCGACCGTCTGGAGAGTCGACAGAGCTCCCGTTTTCGGGTCGATCGCCGACACAAGAATCTGCCCGGCCGTCGTCACTGCGGTATAGAGGAACTTTGCGTTGGTCGAAGCAACGACGCCGCGCGGAATGTTCAGGCCAACCACGCCGCCGGAAACCGGCCGCCATAGTCGATGGAATACCCGGTTACGCTGCCAGTGGCCGTTCCAGAGGTGACATAGAGGTACTGTTGCGTGATTTTCAATGCGGCCAGGAGCCCAAAACCGCTGCAGGACGGATCGCCCGGGACGCACCGGCCCGGGTGGCTACACGCCGAAACCACGAGAGCTAACACTACGGTAAACAATCTACGCATTCTTGATGCTCCATGCTGACTGGGACCGGTCAAACACGAAAACCAAATCCATGTCAGACCATCAGAAACTAGCGAATCTCACGGTTGCTAACGGGCGCATCGCGATTCTAGCCGCGCGGATCATCCATGCATGGGCGTCTTCGGCCCGACCGTCAGGAACCTCTTAGTTGGCGACGTTTAGGAACGCTGCGGTCGAGAGCTGGCTGCGATTTCTTCGCGTTTTGCCCTTTTCTGCGTCTTGCGGCACAATGATGCCGCGGGACGGAGGCGTGCACCGGACGTTTAGGACTGACGGTCAAAGATAGTCCCACCAATCCCACTCACCTCCGTACACACTTCTTCTGTAACCGCTGGGCGTCCAAAAGGGAATGTATGCCCAGGGAAAGAGTCGCCGATTGCAGTAGTCAACGGTCGTCCAGAAAGTGTCCTCATTGCTCGTGCACGTGACAGCCGGACCGACCAATACATGGCCCCAAACGGCGAATTGTATCGCCTTTAGGACGCCAACTTGTTGATTCACCGCGTCTGAAACCCACGGCGGAGTTTGCGGCACACATATCTGGCCCGTCGCAGAGGCCCCAAAAATAGATCCCATCGTGAAGGGCGAGCACACATATTGCGGGGGAAATACTTGGTACAGCACGCTATACTGGACCCAGGTGGCACCCGGATGGGGTGCCGGCCCTACGCTGTCGAAGTACTGCATGTTTTGCTTATGAAAGTATCCTGCTCTGATAGTCACCGTGGCGCTTGACGTCTTCGCAACCCCCTGGCAAGTCCCCGCATCGTCCGTAAAGGTGAGCATTAGCTTATAATCACCAGGAATATCCGGAACAAAGCTAGCCAGGGTCCTGGATGTTGGGTTCACAATGCTCGCAGTTGTGACGCCAGATCCCGATGGAACTGAGATTGCGCTCCATGCGTATATGTAGTTTGCAGGATTCGCGTGGCATGCCGACGCGTCGGGATCATAAGACATTTGTCCATGCAGACCAACCGTTTGGCCTACTGTGACCCAGCGATCCTGACCAGCATTCGCGACTGGAGGGTCGTTGCCGTCATGTTGCGCGAGGATAGCTATGCTAGACGGCCCTGGTTCGGTGATCGTTTGGGCTAAGCTTAGGGTGCCCGTGGTCTGGTCGATCGCAAAGACACCGATCTGATTTGTCAAAAGGTTGGTAAAGTATATGAATTGACCTGTTGGGTCAATTCTAATGTCCGATGAGACTTGGTGAAAGCCAAAAGGGACGGGGAGACTCTGAATGTTAGTCAGTTGGCCCGTTGTCGGGTCAATTTGGAAGGTCATGATACTTCCGGCATAAGCTGAATCATAATTGGACACAAACAGCAGATTGCGAAATGGATGCACCAGAATCCTTGAACCAATCGTTCCGACGGGAAAATCGGAGATCCGAACGAGCGATCCACTTGATTCATCAAGACTGAATGCGCGGACGCCGAGGCCAGCTCCGTATTGCGTCGCATAAACAAATTTTCCGGCAGGGTCTAGGGCCAGGCTCCACGCCTGTGCGTCCGTGTAACCGTAGGTTTGCGGTCCGCAACCTACGGCGGGGTCCCATATGTGGTAGCCAGGATAGAGCTTGATTGTGCTCGCATTGCCCTGGTTGGGAACAAGGAGGAACGTGCCAGTCGGATCAAGCGCCAAATTCCCGCCGGTGCCACCTGTACATGATGTAGCCGGTAGTTGTGGCAGGTGCGAGACGGGATTGATCCGAATCTCTCGCACGGTATTTGACCCTGCGTCCTGGACATAAAGCGTTGATGCATCGGGCGAAAGCAAGAGGCCGCCGTACCATGCGAAATTGCCGGCCCCCGTGTCGGTTTGAACGAGCGATGCGTGGCCCGTAATGGGATCGAGGGAAAATGTCTGAACGGTGCCAACGCCGGCAGAGTAAAGCATCTTGGTTGAAGGGTCTATGACAAGGGCGCCGGCGTTGGCACTTCCCGTGGGCTGCACTTCTACCGGATTCAGGGTTCCATCGGTCGCCGAGATGGAAAAAACTCGAAGTCTTCCGACACTGTTAGTCGTTTCAGATTCATACAAAAACCGCGGACTATTGATCCCCTGAATATCGACCGTGATATTTCCAATTGGGGCATTTACGTTACCAGCCGCGTCCTTAGCCCAGGCCCACAGCTTGTGAACACCCGAAGATGTGAATGTGTAGGCCCCCGGTTTTGTAATGCTCCAGCGAGAATCATTGGATAGCGGTTTGGAGTCATTCTCGGTGATCAACCATCCGCTAATGCCGATATTGTCCGTACCATTGAGGCTAAAGGTTGCGACAGGGTTATGCGTCGGAGATGCACTCGTCAAGGTAAGCGTGATTACCGGGGGACTTGTGTCCGGGTTAGTCGGATCCGTTCCCTGCGCGACTTCCATGCCATCTGGAATACCGTCTCCGTCCGTGTCCTGCTGCGAAGGATTACTCTTGAGGGACGTGGGATACGTAGTCGTATTCTCAAAAGCGTCGGCAAGGCCATCGCCGTCCGAATCATTCGCCGTCGTAGCGCAGGAACTCGCGGCAGGTCTTGTTAGATTCTGGTTGCTGTCTAATGCAAATACGCTGTAACAATAGGTCGCGCCATTTGTAAGTCCCGTATCGATGAATCCAGAACTTCCAACTGCGGATCCGGTAGGAGGCATTCCATCTCCCATTGTAACTGGGGGTGCACCCACGTTG
>CAZUJO010000129.1:3563-9168 GCA_964619995.1 uncultured Leptospiraceae bacterium | reverse complement strand
GCTTGCGATCGCTAAGAAGCTCTTCCCTTCGGACAAAGAAATCCAGTCTTTCCAAGAGTCTCAGCCTGTGGAGGGCAAATAAAATGAAAAAGTTGTTGGGAATTGCCTTTCTGGCTCTGGCCTCTGCGCTTCCGGCGCAGACGCTGCACATGATCATTGTGGCGGACACGGCTGACGCAAGCATTGGAAGTTCAACGCTGGCGGACTTGCAGAACATGCAGAACAAGGCTCGTGAGATTGCGACGAACAGCGGCATGAAACTGAACATGTCCGTTCTGAAATCGCCGGAGTTCGATTACAATTCGACGCTGGCCGCTGTTCAGAATGTAAATCCGGGTCCGAACGACACTGTGTTTTTCTACTACTCCGGCCACGGATACAGAACGCGCGAAAGCAAGACGCGCTGGCCGAACATGTACGTAAAGAAACCCCAGCCAGGCCTTGAGTTCGCGAAGGTGATTGAAATTCTCGATAAGAAAAATCCGCGCCTCGTGATTGCGCTCGGAGACCTTTGCAACAGCTTCAGCGACCAGAGCTCGCGCAGCGCGAACCTTCGCGCATTCGCCGAGCTTCAGCCGAACAACTACAAGAAACTTTTCGTAAACTACCGAGGCCGCGTATACGCTTCCGGGTCGAAGCCCGGTCAGTATTCGTTTGCCATGGAAGACGGAGGAGCGTTTACAAATCAGTTCCTCCAGGCCCTCGGCAGCGAATTGCGCTCGGATGATCCGAACTGGAAGCGCCTTATGGCCGTTGCCACGAAATCCATTCGCATCGGCGCGCCCGAGCAGCCGACGCAGGATCCAATTTTCGAATTGATCGAAGGTCAGCAGACGGTCGTTGACACAACCGTCGATCCGGTTCAGCCGCAGACTCCTCAGGTCACTCCAGATCAACAGGATGTGCAGCAGGAAGTAACCGAGGTTACAGAGGAGAACCAAGACTATAAGGAGCAGGAATTCTGCAGCGATCTCAGCAGTCTGTTGAATTCTCTCAAGCAATTGAACGGCGCCATGAAGCCAGGAATCCGGCTCACGCACGGCGACAATCTCTCAAACAGCCTTGAGACCGTGAACAAAGCTCTGAGCAGCGTTGCGGAAGCGTACGGCGATCCGAAGCTCACGCGGCACGTTCGGGGGCTCGACCGGGCTCTGCAGAACAGCGATGCCGGCGCTTACAAAAAGCATCTCGGCAAAGTGATTGATTACTTCGAGGACCTGAACGGGCAGAATTGCTCGCAGTAAATCGACGCTCGCGCCGCATCGCGGCGCTTTTCCTGGGAGCTGTCTGCATTCTCACAGAGTGCAGGCAGCCGGTTCCCGAAATCTATGCCGGAAAATTCGGCGAAAGCTTTTACCCTGCAAATAAAGTAAATACGACGTCGCTGCGCGATTACGTGCGCCTTGACTGGCTGTTCTACCTTGTCAAATTGAAGGATCGGGTCATTCTGATCGACACAGGTTTCAGCGGACCGGAGACCGCGTATCAATTCCGAATCCGCGGCTTTCGTTCAACCCCGCAGATTCTCCGTCTGCAGGGAATTGCCCCCGACGATATCACGGACATCATCCTCACGCATTCACATCCCGATCACGCGGGTGGGCTTCGCTTCTTTCCGCGAGCCGTTGTCCATGTGCAGGAGCAGGAACGCGCCGCAGTCTATGCCGTGCCGAAACTCGCGGAAGTCAAAGAAGCGCTTGAGGCAGCGAGGCAGAAGGGACTGCTCCATGTCGTTTTTGGAAATGGTGAGGCGGCAGGGCTGCAATTGATCTGGACCGGCGGTCACACGCCCGGTTCGCAAGCCGTGCTCATACGGACACCGTCAGGCGACATTGTGATCTCCGGCGATGAATGCTATTTCGCAGATGCATGCGCCGCGCAGATTTCACTCCCAGCGGAGGCGGCATACTCTCCCTACAACAATGCGCGTTTTGTCGAACGCCTTGTGCATGAACGGTGGCGCGTTCTCACGCTTCATGATCCGGCCGTCTTCGCCGGCAAAAAAAATCTTAGAATTTTTCGGGTGTATTAGCCGGGCTATTTGCAGTTCTTCCGCGCGGCTTCGAACGCTTTCTTTGCGGCCTGCTGGCAGTCCTTCTTCTGGGCGCCGTTCTTCGCGTTGCACGAATCGTGCGCAGCCTTGTGATTCGCTTTTGCCTGCCTGAGGCAGTCGTGTTTCGGGTCCGCATCCGCCTGGTACAAACTTGCTGCGAGGAGAATCATCAAGAACAATCGTAACACCTTCATTGTGTACCTCGACCGTGGACCTGTGTCTTTAATACGCGGGATTATTCGCGGCGGGGACAAAAATCTTTCTATGGCCGCCATGAAAAGCATGACGATTTGATCCATCGACTCAACGTGGTCCGGTGGGCGACGTCAGAGAATATTGCTCCGAAGTTTACCGAGAGCAATCGGGAAAGCTCCTGCGCTATCTGCGTCGTCTGGGCGCGGGAGCAAACGCAGAAGACATTCTCCAGGAAGTCTTTGTCCGGTTCATAGGGGAAGCCTCCCGCGATAGAATCCAGAAAGGCTCGGAGCTGCGCTGGCTGTATCGAGCCTCGCGCAATCTTGCCATCGACTACTACAGAAAGAATCGAAAGACAGGACCTCTCCTGGACGAGCGCGCTGTGCATGATCCTCGGAAGGAAGATCATGTTTTTCGCGAGGAACTGCTGGAACGAATGTTTACAATCGCCAGAAGGTGCGGCGATGATTACGAAACGCTGCTTCATCTCATTCTGGAAACGAAGGAATCTCAGACTTCGATGGCTGTGATTCTTGACCGCTCGGAGCGCACGGTTCGCCGCATGACGGAGAAATTGTTCGGCCTGCTGGAATATGAACTGTCCGACTGGCGTGACTATTTATCGAAATGATTTTTTTTGACCGAAGGAAGGCGCCCTATGCGTAAGCAGGATGTGAGCGACAGAGGAAACGGCCTGAGCGGTTTTCTATACCGCCATTTCATTGATTCCGTGCCCGGACGCGGTTTGCCTGATTCTTCCTCCGAAGGGTCTGAGTCTCGTGCTCCGGATGTTTCTCCTGCCCCGGGCTGGATCTTTGAGCAGGCGTACGCAAAAGTCACCCCCCGGACGGTGCGTCGGTTTCCTCTGTTGTATCCGGGGCTTGCGGCAGCCGGGTTTCTGGCTGCCGCTGCCTTCCATTTTCTGGCTGTTCAGCATACCTGGGACGGCTTTCGTCCCGTCATCGGGCAGACTTTAAAAACGACTCCGTCAGAAACTCGCGTCATCACAATGCTCGCCGGGTTTTCCCGGGACGGGCACATTCAGATTCAGCCTGACAGCCGGCTCAGCCACGACGGCGGCCGGCACTATGAACTGCACGATGGAGCGGCCGAAGTGCATCTGCAGAACAACAGTCGTCCGGTGCGTATGCGCGCATACGGAATCGAGCTGAATGCGCAGGACGCCGTTTTTACGGTCGCAGCCGAGGAAGACAACAAGCCGGACGTTCCCGTAACCGTGAAAGTGACCAGCGGCACTGTGCACTGCTGCCTGCCCGGGGAGAATTTCCCGGTTGTGCAGGGAGAAAAAATCACGCTTGTAAAACGGGGCGGTGAGACTGCAGTTCTCGCATACGAAACCGAATAAATAAAAGAGACTCGGGCGCGCGAAACAAGAGCGCTCCGGACCGCGGGCGGTCCGACACATCCTGGGAAAAATCTTCCGAGTGGTATGATTCACTCGTGGGCAGATCGGGCTCTGACATCCACAGAGAGATCGTTGTGCCCAGGGGTCTCGCGCTCATACAGACAGCGGGATCCGTTGCGAAGCTGAAGGCGCTCGACATCGGATGCGGGCAGGGCGTCTTTGCGCGCGCGCTTGCGGGCGCTGGCGCCGAAGTGACTGGAATCGACGCATCGCCCTCCCTGATCGAAGCAGCCCGAAAATATGATTCGCGCAGCCGTTATCTCTGCTTGAACGCGGAAGACATGCAGGGCCTGGCGCCAGGCTCATTTGATGTTGTGAGCGCGATTCTCTGCGTGCAGAACATGCGCCACATTGACCGGGTCGTTCATGAATGCGCGCGTGTGCTGAAGCCGTCGGGGCGTATGCTGTGGGTGATGAATCATCCCTGTTTCCGAATTCCGCGGCAGAGCTCCTGGGGGTTTGATGAGGCGCGCAAGCTTCAATACCGGCGGGTCGATCTTTACCTGTCGCCCGCGGAGATTCCGATTCAAATGCATCCCGGGCGCAAAGGCAGCGAGTCCACGATTTCATTTCACAGGAGCCTGAGCGGCATTCTCGGTTATGCGTTTCGCGCCGGACTTGCGGTCACAGGAATGGAAGAATGGGAGTCGCACCGCAGCAGTGAACCGGGGCCGCGTGCAAGAGCCGAGAACCGCGCGCGAAAAGAGTTTCCTCTGTTTCTGGCCGCGCTCTTTACAAAGAACCGCTGAGGAAACATTGGGTAAAATGAAATACCGAATTCTGGTTTACATGCGGGGAAATGCGGTTACCATAAGGCATGATCTTTGATCGGCGTCGTAGAAAAAAAATCCCGCTGTCCTTGCTGGTCTTCGGTGTCTTGTTGCTTCTGCTTCCGCTCTATAACTTCATCGGCGTTGCTCAAAAGCTGCGAGTTCCGCTGAACTATCCGGAGGCCATCCTCCTTCGTATGTCCTGGCCGGAGATCATCCTGCTCTTTGCCGCATGGCCGGTTGCCTGCGGGTTCCTGCTGGGCAAGAAGTGGGGATGGTGGAGTTTTCTTCTCTATGGCGGCTGCCTGATAGCTTACGATCTATATGCGGCCCTTCTCTCGCGCCATGCAGGATCATGGGCGGCGCTGGTTCAGGCGAGCATTGTTGTTGGAATTATACTTTTTGTCAGCAGACCCGATATTTCGGCGCCGTTCTTTCGAACGTATCCTCGAGGCTGGCGCATGCAGAAGCGGCATCCCGCTCGCACGAGCGTCTGGGTGGATGGTGTGCGCATCGAGACCCGTGACATTTCTCCGCGTGGTGTGTATCTGACGGCGCCCCTGGCGAACGTCTCTCCAGGCTCACAGGTTGCTGTTCAGATAGAAGAGAATGGTGAAACCCTGGCAGGCGCCGTTGTGCGGACGGACGCAGATGGAACCGGGATCGCGTTCCGCGGCCTTGACTCTTCACAGAAGAAGCGCGTTGAGCGATGGGTTCGCGAAGTCACCGACCAGGGTGGCGCAGGCCTCCCGGCCCGGGCTGTGTAGCATACCGATAGTTGGGTTGGACCGGCCCCAGACCGAGCTTGTTCGCGAGCCGAGAGACTGCGTCCAAACCCGGATCTTTCTCAAAGTGAATCAGGAACAGGCGTGGTTCCACGGAGGAAATCGAAGCCTGACTCAGGGGCGAAAGCATCTTCGCCAGGTCCGGTTGTGATTTCGCGCATCGGATCAAATACTCCCCCGGAATCTCTGTTGCAGCCTGGGCTTGCACTCCCGGATTTTTTGCAGCGTCCTCCCCGCAGCGCGGCTGCCAGATCGGCAGCGCCAATGCAATCATAAGTAAGCGAAATGATTTCACTGAGCAGTCAGACTGAGCCCGCTCGGCGGGGCGATGTAGCGAATGGCGGCATTCGCATCGACCGACTTACCTGTTTTGCTC
>CAZUJO010000129.1:0-3553 GCA_964619995.1 uncultured Leptospiraceae bacterium | reverse complement strand
CTTTCCATTCAATGAAGTCTGGGCCGCGCCGCTGTTCATTACTGCGTTCAGCGCGTCGAGGTATGTATAGGATGGGTTGTAGCTCATAACGAGCGCTACGACTCCTGCTGCGGCCGGCGAAGCCATGGAAGTCCCATCCTCAACTTTATACTGATCGACCGCGTCTACGTCCATTCCGAGCAGTGAGAATAGCAGAATCCCCGGTCCGTAGGTGGTTCCGGATGCGTTGGTTACAAGCTTGTAGCCGATCGTGCACTGTGTCTGTCCCGCACAATTCTTCAGTTCGTGGCCAAGAAATACCGGAGATCCGCCCGTCGACACGTTGGTGTAACTTGCAAGCTGAACACCGGCCGAGAAAGGTTCTCCAGATCCGCTCTTGTAGCTTACTGAGAATGTATCCCCGCTGGCCACATCAAGAAACAACCCGTAGGCGACGGATACCATGTCCGCACCGGAGGGCACATTGAAGGTCTTATAGATTGTGTCGTTTGCGTTATTCGCATACTGGCCGAGAGAGCACCATGTGGCTGGATTCGCGATTACGTCCACCACCTGGCCCAGATTGCAGGTAAAGTATGCCCAGCCAGAACCTGTGGTCGTCCAATTCAGAGTGCCTGACGTATTAAACGTGTCGTTCACGGTTGTAACTGTGCCGGCGAAAGTGCTCAGTATGTTTGTGCCCGGCGCGCCCACGTCTACGTTGTTCAAAGCCGCGCTTGTCGTATCGTAGTTCGAAAACGTGGCGAGCGCATAGCTTTGATCGAGCGCCGCAACGCACAGCACGTTGTCCTGGCTGTATTCGCACGGGTATGTGTTTGCGGTGCTCAAGTTTGCTCCATCATTGCCCGCCGCAACGATGATGGCAACACCGGCAGTTCTGGCGTTTGTTATGGCGGTTGAAAAAGCCGAATCATACACGGAGCCGCCCAGGCTCATGTTTACAACCTTTGCCCCATTTTGAACGGCGAAATTGAGCCCCTGAACAATATCGGCAGTTGAACCGGAGCCGGATGCATCGAGCACGCGAACGGCCATGATCTGCGCCGACCAGCATACTCCCGCGACTCCTTTGCCGTTGTTCCCGGCGCCCGCAATGATGCCCGCGACATGCGTGCCGTGTCCGTTGAAGTCCATGGGATTGTTGCCGCCGGTTCCCACAAAATCGCAGCCATGGATAGACGTTTGACTGCCCTCGGGGCACTGAACGGATCCATTCCACATGTTCGCGGCCAGGTCTTCGTGATTGTAGTTCACCCCTGAATCCACCACTGCTACCACAATCGAGCTGCAATCGGTAGATACATCCCACGCGCTTTCGAGGGCCATGTCTTTGTCGGTGGTTCCAGGATTGTGCGTTGCATAGGACGCGGACGAAATCGTCTGACCCGAGTTCTTCGCGGCCCATTGCTGAGCATACGATGGATCATTCGGCGCAGCCTTCACGCGATGAACAAAGTTTGGCTGGGCATAAATGACACCATCGACTGCCTGGACCTCGACGACTCCGTCGAAGACATTCAGACTGTCCTTCAGCCTGACCAGAGCGAGGTTAGCGCCCAGGTCCCTCACGATCGATCCAAAATCGCGCACGATTCCGGCGCGCGCGTCATCGCTCAATCCTTCGCGGAACTGAACGATCATCTCCCGGGGAACGAACTGTCCCTCTTCTTCGCCCTTCTCGGGCAAGTGTCGCTGAAAATCAGGACCGGCCCACAGGGCAGTTACAAACAGGAGAGAGAGCAGGATTGCAGATCTTTTCATAGAAACCCCCTTACGGCAGCACCAGTGCGGAAAATTCATTCGAAGCAGCGCTTCCCGTTGGATTGAGCGCAGAATAGCCGTAGACCTTGATGTACCAGCGGCCTGTTCCGGGCGAGATGGTTGCGCTGGTGGGCGCCGTGGGCCCGGAAACATACGGAACATTCTGACATGTGCCGCCTGACGTAAAGCCCTGCGTCTGGCTGTAGCAGACACGGTATCCGCCTCCGGCCGTGTTCACCGCTTTCTCTTTGTTGGCCGTCCATTGCACCAGAACGTTGCAGCTGCCCGTACAGGTGAATGCCGGATCTGCCGCGATCGTCACTTTGTTGTAAGTGAAATAGCTGGACGTGCAATTGGATCCCTGCGGACAAACTGCTATGTAGTACTGAGAAGCCACAACTGCTCCGGCCGGCACGACAAGAGACACTGAAGTCTGGCCGCCGGAGATCGTCGTGCTGCCTACCGCTATGTCGGCTCCATCAATGACAGTGTTCAGGGAGAAGTAAATGTCCGCCTGGCGCGGCGCTCCCGTATACGGATAAGTGTAGATGCTGACGGACATGCTCTGATATCGGCCTACCGAGCTTGACGATACACTTGATACCGAATAGGACACCGGGTAGGTGGGGGCACTCGGCGTTCCCGCTGTTGCGCGGCCGCCTGCCGCCGCACCTACCACTGCCAGAAGGCCGATGTCCTCCATTCCAGAATCCGTCGTGGTCTTCTGGCAGGAAATGAGAGCCATGGAGAGCGCAAGTAGAAGAAGCCGTATCATAAAAGTCCCCGAATACTATGTAGAACTGATCGTTCTACTTGACGTGAATTGTCAACGACTCAATGACCGGATCGATCCGGGGAGAAGTTTTTTTCGGAGCAGATGTCGTTGGTTACTGATTTTATGCCGTTGGTACAGGAGGTTTGCGCGGGCCCGGCACAAACCGGAACTCATGGGAACTACTCCGGCCGGCTCCCGGGTGCTCGACCCGTGCTCCTTGTCAGGGAAGCGTGATTGCCGCCTAACGTTTTTCGGGCGGAGTCGTTTCTGAGCGGCCGCGTTCGCTCTGGACTTCTTTCAGTTTTGTTGTGGCTTCATCTACGAGGGCGGGCAGGTCTGCGTTCTTCTTCACGCGTTCGTACGCAACCTGAACGGCAGGCGTGAGCAATCCAGTCAGACCGGGGAAAAACTTAACGGCCAGGCGCACCAGGCCGAGCTGTAGAATTGCATGTCCCGTCTTGACGAGAGCCATCTTAATCGTGCTCTCATCCTCTTTGTCCATTGCATATCTCCGCGCTACATCGCGGAAATTGTCCGAAGCCCCGCGGCGCGGCTCAAGCTCTTTGAGCCTATCGCTGATATCCGGGAGGTTGTCGGCGGGTTTTGCCTGTGTGTCTTTCAGCGGAGGATTGTCCAGATGAGGCCTCCTATGCTCGCAACAGAGAGAAGGATTGATACGATCACCAGCTTCCGCATCGTCTGCACGCCCCGCAGAAGCGCGTCCATTTCCTTTTTGTCCGGGAGCACTTCCGTCTTCGCTTCAAGATTGCGCAGGTCTCTGTGCAAACCCAGGAGGACGTCCGCGTAGAGCTCAGTATACTCGCGGATTCGGTTCTCGAGATGCCGCCCGGTGAGCGTGTCCGCGATGTTCGAAAGGCTTTCGCCCATTGACTGAAGCAGATTTGAACCCTTTTCTTCTTTCTTTAATTCGTCGGTCATGATCCTTTCCTGAAGGCCTCTTGTTTGCGCGATCCCTGTCGATGCATGATTCCAGCAAGGGTTGCAGTTAAAGAAGGG
>CAZUJO010000128.1:4950-9178 GCA_964619995.1 uncultured Leptospiraceae bacterium | reverse complement strand
TCAAGTATCCGTTCAAATCCCTCGCGTCCGATTTTGTTATGTATTACTATACCATTACGGGACAGATCGGCAAGGAACTCAGCAAGATCGAGAAGTGAACAGGAGAATCCTTGCGTTCGGCGTGGCTGTGATCGGGCTGGCCGCGCTGAGCGTGCTTGCCCTGTTTACCGATGTCAGCGCAGGCTTTCTCATTGCGCTTGCGGCAGCATGCGTCGCGCCCGGAGTTCACATTCTGACAGAGCGCACAGAAGCGGAGCCGATCCAGCCTTTCCAGCAGGACGCACCGGAAAACGCAGAGCGGCTTGCTTCGATTCTCGCGCGAAGAATGCCGGGACGGCCTCATGTAGATCTCGTCGCCGGCCTCGCTGCTGCCACGGGGGCCCTCATCCTTCACGTTTCCACGGAATCCGATGAGAAACGCGGCCCCTTCCTGGCGGGGCGGATTCTCAAAAGTTTTCCCGACTGCAATCCCGAGTGGATCGCTGAGTGCATCGAGGAAGCGGAACGTTATTCGGCATCCGGCATGGATCCGGAAACCGAGGCTGTTCACACGGCCGAGTTTTTTCTGGAAATGCTCACCGAGTCGGGCCGCTTCTCCCGTAAAATTCTGGCTGACTGGATGCTGGTCCTCGTCTACGAACTCCTCCTCTTCGATGGGCGGGTGACGGCAGAAGAGGACCGGGTCTTCGCGGCAATCGCGCGCAGGATGGGAATCCGACCGGCCCGCGTTGCTGCAATCCGCCAGAGAGGCAGGCAGTCGGAGAAAACGGCCGACGGGTCCGGTTCCAGAGACCGGGATCTGTTCGGCCTCGCCGAAAACTATTCCGAGGAAGACCTGGAGCATGCCTGGAGGCGTCTGGCGAGAAGGTATCATCCGGACCGGTATCACGGCATGAGCGAAGCCGTCTATCGTCAGGCAAATGACCGCTTTCTCGCCTGCAGGGCCGCATACGAACGCCTCCAGTCCGCGATTCGGCGTCCATAGTATGTCTGTTTTTTGAATTGGCACCGGGGAGAGAACTGCCAGGCAATCCCATGAACGCATTGCGGGCCTTCTGGGACTGGCTGATCGATCGCAGACGCGTCGCCCATTTGACGCGCGATGAGATTCGCGCTTTCGCAATTCTGAACATCGTCTGCCTGATGGCCCTTGTATCGATCGGAATCGTCTCAACTCTAATAATGCTCGCGCCGGTTCCGTTTACAGGCGTCCGTTTCGATCTCGCCCAGAATGCTGCATCGTTTCTTCTTTACGGAATCGGGTGGATCATTGTGCGGCGCGGCAGTGCCGTTCTGGGCAGCGTAATGCTTTCCCTCTTTGGGAATCTGCAGATCACGCTGCTTGTGTTCTATTATGGGTACAACGGAGGGATTCAGTGGTACTACGGCGTGCTGATGGCCGCGCCGCTCGTAACGATCCCGGGACCCAGACCTGTATTGCGCCTCCTGTTGTCTGCCCTGCCTCTCGCCCTCTATTCGTGGACCATTTACGAGTACAGGATCCTCGGCCGTGTTGCGCCTGCAGTACAGGATCCAAATGTAACCATATTCTTCTTCACAAACTCGCTCTCCTCCCTTCTGCTGCTCGGCGCGATCGTCGCATACTTCCGTTATGCGGCATTGAATGCGGAGGCAGAGCTTGAAACAGAAAGACGCAGATCCGACGCGCTTCTGCTCAACATCCTTCCCGGATCGATTGCGTCGCGCCTGAAAGGCGGAGAGACGCTGATTGCCGACCGCTTCGAAAGCGCGACAGTGCTCTTCGCGGATCTTGTTGGATTCACGCAGATGGCGCAGGAGAGCCCGCCCGAAGATGTAATCCGCGTCCTCGATGAGATCTTCTCGCGCTTTGACGAGGCGGCCATGTCGCTCGGGCTTGAGAAAGTGAAAACCATCGGCGACGCGTACATGGTCATCGGGGGAGCTCCGGAACAGACGGCCAATCACGCAGAAAGGATGGTTCGTCTTGGTATGAGCATGCTTGCCATAGTTAGAGAAGTTGGCACCCTCGTTGGACGCAGGCTCGAAGTGCGCATTGGCATACACTCGGGCACGGTGATCGGGGGAGTGATTGGAAAGAACAAATTCGCCTACGATTTCTGGGGAGACACCGTCAATACGGCAAGCCGCATGGAATCGCACGGCGTGCCGGGCCGCATCCACGTGACCGAAGCCACGGTCTCGGAGCTGGGCGGTCTTTTTCTCACGGAAGAACGCGGACCGATCGAGGTCAAAGGCAAAGGATCCCTGCGCACGTACTTTGTTGCCCCGCACGCTTAAAGCTTGCCGCGGGAACATCTGTTCGCCTCACTGACTGCATGCTTGAAGAACTGTTTGTAAAAGAAACCATCAAGGCGTTCCGTTCGCAGAAGGAACTCGCGGAAAAAGCGATGGCCCAGGTATCCGACGAGGAGTTCTTCCAGGAACCCGGCCCGAGATCGCATAGCATCGCGAAAACGGTAAAGCATGTAGCGGGCAATCTCGAATCGCGCTGGAAAGACTTTCTGACCACGGACGGAGAAAAACCTGACCGCGACCGGGATTCAGAATTCCAGATCACTTCCAGGGACAGCCGCAGTCACCTCATGGCCTTCTGGGAACAGGGATGGAAGACGTTATTCGACACTCTGGAAGGCCTTGAGCCGCGCGACCTCGCCAAGACCGTTCGCATTCGCAATGAGCCGCACAGCGTTCCGCTCGCCGTGCAGAGATCGCTCGCGCATACATCGTATCATGCCGGCCAGATTACATATCTGAGCCGCCTCTTGAAGCAGGGGGAATGGCAGTGGCTGACGATTGCGCCGGGCCAGAGCCAGCAGTTCAATCAGTCCATGTCGAGTCAGCGGAAGTAGGAACGGCCTCGTTCCTTGAGGCAGGCGATCCGAATCGCGAGGGAAATCGGCCGGGCTTGCGCCCGGCGCTTCGGTTATCCTTGAACGCCGGCTGCCCGGAGGGTGTCGGAGAGAACCTGACGGGCTTTGATCGCCGCGTCGGAGTAGTCCGCCGCTCCCTTGTTCTTCAGATCTTCAAATCCCTTCTGAGCCTGAGAAATCAGGTTTCTTGCGGCTTCGTCGCTCGAAAGCACGAGTCCGATTCCAGCGTTCAGAATATCTTGAAGGTTCGGCTGCATTTGTATGCTCCTCTGCACTTATTGTGCGATGCGCCATTATTTTTGTGCAACGCACACAGTCAATAGAAAATCATTTCCAGGGCTCGGAAAATTCGGGGTGATTTTTTTGCAACCGGCGGACGGCCTCCCGGTTCTGATACTGCAATGAGCACAATGGCAATGACGCTGCCGGCCCGCAAAGCCCCGAAACGAAAGGCAAAAAAGGCAGCGAAGAAAGAGAAAATCGTCTACGTTCCCTATCTGAAGAAACGCAACAAGAAATGGATGGATGAGTTCCGCTCCGCCCTGCGGGCAGAGATCGCCAACTGCATGACGCACGGAATGGGCGTCGGGTTGAGTCTGGCAGGCCTCGCGCTCCTCATTGCGGGCGCGGCAAAGGTGGGGGACCCTTACAAGATTGTGAGCTTCACGATCTACGGCACATGCATGGTGCTTCTCTATCTGGCTTCAACGCTTTACCATGGATTTCTTTCGCCGCGCGCGAAGAAGGTATTCAAGGTCCTCGATCATTCGGCGATTTTTCTCGCCATCGCCGGCACCTACACGCCGTTCACGCTCGTCAGCATGCGCGGGCCCTGGGGCTGGACGTTATTCGTCATCATCTGGACTCTCGCCATCGGCGGAGTAACATTTAAGATCTTCTTCGTAAACCGATATCGCCTGATTTCTGTGTTGATCTACATTCTGATGGGCTGGCTGGTACTCGTCGCCGTGAAACCCATGATGGAAATGATCCCGACCGGCGGCATTGTGTGGCTGGTTGCAGGCGGCGTGGCCTACACGGCCGGCACAGCGTTCTATGCTTCAGGGTTTGCGATGAGCCACATGATCTGGCATTTGTTTGTGCTTACAGGCAGCATCTGCCATTACATTGCGATCTATCTTTACGTTCTCTGAGCGATCGCGCGCATTCGCTCGATCCAGTCCATTTCAATGCGGTCCACACCGGATAGAAGCATTTCTGTTTCTTCCGGTGACAGGATGCGAAACAGTTCAAGACCGCCCGTCAAAAGCTCATAACCGATCTGAATGCCTTCGAGCTCTTCGGGCGTATAGACTTCCGGCCGGTCGCTCATAATCCGGATGGAATTCCCCATG
>CAZUJO010000128.1:0-4940 GCA_964619995.1 uncultured Leptospiraceae bacterium | reverse complement strand
GTTTGCAAGCGATCTGAAAAGCCTCGTGAGCTCCCGGCGAAACCGCTGCACTTCTTTGTCCGGAATCTTCGCCATGATGCGCGCGAAAACCTTTTCGTCGGCAAGGGCTTCCGCGTTCAGCGCCTTTGCCTCTGCCTCTTTGATCATGATGCTTTCGAGACGCTGGATTTCAATATAACCTTCGAACGTTGCAAGCCCCGCGCGAAGAGCCGCCGGAATGAGGCTGCCCAGTTTGAAAACGGAACTGATTGCGGTTCCCGCAAGCGGCATCATTTTGCGCGGCGACCTCAGAACAGACCCGAGCTGTTCGAAAGCGAGATCAAGCTTCATCCGCCGTTCTGCTTCCGGATACATCCTTGCGAGAAAGAAATCGCGCACTTCATCCACGCGCTCTGCGGGAAAACTCCGCAAGGAATCAAACCTGTGCACGTTCTCGGCGGTATAGCGCCGCGCGAGGTGGTCCCGATAGGCGGCAATCACTGCCCTGCGCGCATCACTCACCTTCGTCCCTCTTGCGGGAAATCTGATCCAGATTCGCGTCAATCAGAGAAAGCACGCGTTCAATCGTGCGTGTTTCGATGTGAAAATCCTTCCTGAGAAATTCGGTCACGAATGCGTGGATCGAGACTTTCGCCTCATTTTCATATACGTAGTAAACGAAATTGCCCGCCCTCGGCGTCTCAATGACAAACGAACCCATGCTCAGATAAGGCTCTTTTGAAATAAGGATCCGGTCCCGGGATGCTGTTTCCACAGTCTCAAGCTGCTCAAACCGCAGCGGCACCTGTTCCGCTTCAGACCGGAGATACGGTTCCATAAAGCGCAGGGGATAGTTCAGCGGTTCATAGACCATGAACACTTTGAGTCCGCGCGAAAACATTTCCACACCGAAGTCCGCGCGCTCAATCTTCTGCACGTTTGCGTAGGAAATGATCTCAAAGATCCCGTAGTTCGAATCCTTGTGAAATCGCGCGACGAAGATCCATCCTCCGTCAGGCGGAATGATGCCCTGATTCAAACCGTCGAACAGATCAACGTATCTCATGCTCATGACAGTTTGAGCCTGCAGGCATCCCTTCAGCGGTCGATCTTTTTTGCAGTCTGCTTTACATGACGATCGCGCGCCAGATGCACCAGGCGATCAATCAGATCGGACGTTTTCACGCCGGAAAGCTCAAACAGCTGCGGATACATACTGATGCTCGTAAACCCGGGCAGAGTGTTGATTTCATTCACGTAAATGGACTCATCCTGGCAGAGAAAGAAGTCGACGCGGGCAAGCCCCGCGCAGTCCAGAGCCCGGTAGACATCCAGGGCCATTTTCTGCAGTTTCTTTGTCACGTGGTCGGCGATTTTCGCCGGCTTCTCGAAGGCAGCGCCGTCTTCGTTCAGGTACTTGTTATCATAAGAATAAAACCCGTCGCGTGGGATGATCTCGCCGCATACCGAGGCGATCGGCTCATCATTGCCCAGAACGGCGCACTCAATTTCACGTCCCACAATGGCCGCTTCCACAAGGGCCACATCATCGTAGCGGAGCGCATCTTCCACGCCGGCGCGGTATTCGGCCTCGGTTCGCACACGGCTGACGCCGACGCTCGAACCCTGGGCTGCGGGTTTGATATAGAGAGGCAGGCCGAACTTCTCGCTCAACGCGGGCCAGGCGTCCATGGCCGCCCGTACGCTTTTGAACGCCGCATAACGTCCAATCGGAAGGCCGGCCTCTGCAAGGAGCCGCTTCATCATCCACTTATCCATACCGACTGCCGAACCGGTTACGTCTGCGCCCACAAAGGGAACATCGAGTACGCGCAGAAGGCCCTGCATGGTTCCATCCTCGCCAAGCTTTCCGTGCAAAACCGGAAAGATCACATCGCAGCGCGCGAGATCCGGAAGAATCTTTGCGAGGGATGCAGCACGGTACGCCGCGCCCTCACCGGACGCCTGGATTTCGACGGCGGACAGATCAGCGGAAGAGGCCGCCCTCCAGCCTCCGCGGCGGTCAATGGCAAACAGGATCACTTCATAGCGGGCCGGATCCACAGCCCGGACCACGTTGGCCGCGGACTTTATGGAAATCTCGTGCTCTGAGGATCTGCCGCCGAAGAGGATGCCGAGGCGGATTTTTGGGCTTTGCATGGGTCACTGTCGAATGCACCTGGTTTTACCAAACAATTTTTTTATGATGCGAACGCTGCTCCTCCTGCTTCTGACTGCGCCGCTTTCTGCGCGGGCGCCCGGATTCTTTCTGCTCCCTCCGATGACGCAGGGAGAGCTGGTGTCGTTTTTGAAAAGCCCCGTGATGGACCGGGGCATTCTCTCTGAAATTGCAGCCCGGCGCGAAGCCGAAGCGCGCACGGCGCTCGCATCGAGAAGATCAGAAATCCAGGCCGAGCTCTGCAGCCTCCCCGAGGCGGAACGCCCGGCCAAATCAGGAGAACTGCAGACGGCCGTCCGGGAGGAGCATGCGCTGTTTCGCGCACAGCTCGCCAACTATCAGGCGCATATCTTCCGGCGCATGGAGACTGAAATTCAGCCGGCCTACCGGGAACGGGCCCTCGAAGCCCGCAAGGCCGCATTCGCGCTGGAGGCGGACCGTCAGGCGCTTGTGGAAAAGTCGTGGCTCAATCTCCTTACAGCAAAAGATCCCTGTGCGCCCGCGCCGCTTTTCACCGAAAAGCTGATTCTCCCCTACTACCTGGCCCTGTTCCACTACCAGGCCATCTTTCCAGCCGAAGAAAGGGCCCGGACCCTTCTGCTCGCCGCGCCCGGGAAATAGCCGGATCGTTCGAAAAAACAGGCCGATAATGCAAGGGTGAGAATCCCGGCATTGTTCCTCGTACCCGCTCTTCTGATTCCTTCTATTCTAAGAGGAGAGACGTTCACAGAAGGAACGACTGCGCAGCCGGAATTCACGGCAACTCTCTACGGAGTCGAATCGTTTCGCGCGACGGACTCAACCCGGGACCTCAGGCTTTCGCCCATCGCTTCTTCGGACGCAATTCTACAGCTTCGATTTGAAGAGACCGTGCCTGCGCTCCTGCGCGATTCTGCCGGCAACTACCGGGTGCGCGCAAACTATGTTCCCGGCAAAGACGGTCCCATGGGCGGCTTCGCGCGCTTTGTGCGCCCGGAGAATCGCATTGAGCTGTCCTCGCCGCGCGAACTCTGGCCGTCATCCGGCGACTTCACGATTGAATTCTGGATTCAACCGGTTATCTTCTACACGCGAAATTCCATTTTCAAAAAGATCAGCATGCTTGGGGGCGAGAAGCGCGGCGTTGAAGTATATCTTGAATCGGGACGCCTGAAGGCTTCGTTCTTTGATCTCTTCGAAGATGAACAGGGTGAACGTCATACGATCACTCTGAGCTCGCTTGCGCCTCTCACGGGCCAGAAATGGGCCCACGTCTCTGTTTCTTACGAAGCCAGCACCGGCCGCGTTGCACTTTATCTCGACAATCGTGAGCAGTCGGTTCAGTTCGCGGCTGACTCCCGCTCCATCTGGAATGCTTCGTTTCAAAAACTGGACCGCTCGCCTATCGTGATTGGCGACAACTACTTCGGCGCCCTCGACGAAGTAAGCATTTCTGACCGTGTGCTTTCGCCGGAAGAACATCCGCGCACGCGCCTGCCTTCCGTGCACATTTCCGATGTCTCGTATCGTCCAACCCAGCGAAGCGGAATTGCAGTCTCGCGCGTGATCGACGCGGGCGAATCCTCATCCGGTCGATTCCGCTACGCCGCCGACGAGCCGCCGGGAACTTCCATTCAGTTCTTTATTCGCACAAGCGAACATGCTTTTCTCGCCGACGCTCCGGACGCAGGGCCTCTCGCCTGGAAGCGCATCCGCACGGCCACAGACTCTATTCCGCGATTTCGCTTCTTTCAATGGAAGGCAGTCTTCAACGCAGATCCGGCCGGGCAGCTCTCCCCGGTCCTGCGCGAAGTATCTTTAAAGAATATCGAGCTTCTTCCGCCCTCGCGCCCGGGCGGACTTCGCGTGATCGAAGAATTGTCTTCGGGAAATTCAGTGTGTCTCGAATGGCGGAAGATTCCGGATCCAGAGATTGAAGAATCCGGCGGATACATTGTCTATTACGGTCTGCGGCCGGGAGAATATCTGGGAAGCATCCGCATTCAAAATGGCAAGGCCATACGACACATCAGTCCCGAACGTATGCCCATGACAAAAGAAGAGAAACGGCGGGCAGGATTTGATCAAACAGGACTTCTGCGCGAACTTTCCGGACGCATGCGTCTCGTGATTGACAATCGCACGATTGAAGAGAATATCCGGGGCAAACGGCGCGGCAATATGCCGTTCTTGCGCGAAGACCGGGCTTACTATTTCGCAGTCTCTGCTTACACGGGGGAAGGCGAATCCGCGCAGTCGAAAGAAGCCGTTACGGTGCTGCGGCCGGAACCGGATCTGTAAATCTGCCGGCCGGCAGACGCTGGAGATCTAGAGGCGGGCGAGAATCGCGTCGCATGTGCGCGCAAGATCGAATTCGCGCGCTGCCACGTCTTTTGCGTTGCGTCCGAGTTTGAGCTGCATCCGGTCTGATCCCGCCAGATCGAGAATCGCTTTGCACAGTTCATCAACGTTGCCCGGCTCAAAGAGATACCCGGTCGTTCCGTGCTTTACGATTTCTTCGAAGACGCCCGTTCGCCCCGCAATCGCGGGCACGCCAAAGTAGGCCGCTTCCATGAGCGACGTCCCCATGGACTCGGTGTCTTTCTCCTTTGTTCCCGGCTGAACGAAGATGTGCGCAAGTCCGAACACGGCTGCGAGCTGATCATCCGGAAGAAAACCTGTAAGTGTTACGTAGGATTCAAGACCGCGGATGCGGATCAGCTCCTGAAGATAGGCAAGCTCCGGGCCCGAGCCGATCAGGAGAATGGAGCGAATGTCTGTCCGTCGTGGCACAATTGACCTC
>CAZUJO010000127.1:0-9181 GCA_964619995.1 uncultured Leptospiraceae bacterium | reverse complement strand
CTTCTGGAACGTGGATGAGCTTGCAGAACAGATCCTCCGCGTGCTCCGGGATCATGAACTCAAGCAGAATCTGCAGGAAGGCGGGCATCGCGAAGTTCGGACCATATCCTGGGACGGCCCCGCAGAAAAGATGGAGCAGGTTTACCAGAGGCTTACGACAGCATGATCGCAGTCTGTTTTTATTTCGAAGTTCACCAGCCGTTCCGTCTGCGTCCCTACCACTTCTTTGACGTAGGCGTGGACCCGCATTATCTGGATGAGCAGAAAAACCGGGAAATTTGCCGGAAAGTAGCCCAGAAATGCTACCTTCCCACGAACAAGACGCTGCTCGATCTCATCAAGCTCTACGGATCTGATTTTCGTGTAACCTTCTCAATCACAGGAACTGCGATCGAACAGTTCCGCATGTACTCTCCCGAGACGCTCGAAAGCTTCCAGCGGCTTGCGGATACGGGTCAGGTTGAATTCTTAAATGAAACATACTATCACTCGCTTTCGGCCCTCTATTCAGAGCGCGAGTTTCGCGCGCAGGTGCAGAAACACGGCGCGCTCATGCGCGAAGTGTTTGGTTACAATCCGGTTTCGTTCCGAAATACGGAGCTGATCTACTCCAATCACATCGCATGGCTCGCCAAAGACATGGGATTTCAAACGATCCTCATGGAAGGCACAGAGCGCGTTCTTGACTGGCGCAGTCCGAACTATGTATACAGACCGGAACACACCCCCGGAATCAAATGTCTCCTGAAGAACTACCGCCTGAGCGATGACGTCGCGTTCCGCTTTTCTGACCGCAACTGGAAGGACTGGCCCCTGACAGCCGAGAAGTTCGCGAACTGGGTCCATCAGGTGGCCGGCAACGGCGTGACGATCAACCTCTTCATGGATTATGAGACATTCGGCGAACACCAGTGGGAAGACTCGGGCATTTTTGATTTTCTGCGCGAACTTCCCGCCCGCGTTCTGCGCCATCCTGATTTCTGCTTTCGCACAGTGACTCAGGTCTCGAAGGCCCACATGCCGGTAGGCGGCATCGACGCGCATACCCCGATCTCCTGGGCAGACATCGAGCGGGACCTTTCTGCCTGGCTCGGCAACAGCATGCAGAAAGAAGCGTTAAACGGCATTTACGAACTGGAAGAGGCGGTGCTTGCGTCCGGCAATCCGGACTATCTGGATATTTTCCGCAAGCTGCAGACTTCCGACCATTTCTACTATATGAGCACGAAGTACTGGAGCGACGGCGACGTGCATAAATACTTCAGCCCGTATGGCACGCCGCATGACGCTTACATTTACTATATGAACGCTCTGCACGATTTTCGCGAACGACTGGCCATGTAATTCTTGGCGAAAGCAATGGGCCGCCTGGATCGAGTTCTTGCTTTCGTGTTCCTGGCGCCAGGAATCATTTTCGCAGACACGGTCAAACTAAAAGACGGCACTCTTCTGACCGGCAGACTGTCCGGTCAGAATCAGTCCAGCATCACGCTTGAGATCGACGGGGTTCTGAAAGTCATTCCCAAATCCTCCATCGCAGCGTTTCGCGAAGATGACTACGGACGCGAAGGATATGAGAGGCGCAAGAAAGAGGAAGCGGATCAGAAAGACCGCCGACGCGCCGAAATCGACGAGCAACTCCGCCAGATTCGCGCCGTAGTTCCGACTGGATTCTGGATCACCCTTGCGGCGAACCGCGGCAATCTCTATCGCCCGGATGAGGCAATCCTGATCGATGACCGGAATAAGACGAACCTGCTGCCGGGCAGCGGCCAATCGGCGTTGTTCCTGCCTCTGGAAGGCGGAAGGGTCACAGGCCCGCATGCAAGCGCCGGCTATGAAGGAGACCGCTTTTTCGCAGAGATCGCAGGCGCATCGGTTCGTGACAGGACGGAAGTTGCGGCTGTGGGCATTCCGGCTCTCAGCGCGATCACCAACCCGGGCGGCACGCAATCCTACCTGCTCGGGTGGCTGACGGGGACAACCCGGCAGCAGAGGGCTTCCGCAAGCATCGGTATTGAACCCGTGCGATGGAGCAGCTCGATCCGGCTCTTTGTCTTTGCCGGCAAATCGGGTTTCAACGATACGGCGAAAGGCTCGGGTCCCCTGCTTTCGAATGCTTACAACGCACCTTCGATTGTCTCATTGCAATTTATCCCGTCCCTGCGCTCAAAGATCTCAGGATCCGGGCCGAGCGGCGGAATTCGACTCCGTATCGTGCCTGCGAGCCGATGGGAGCTCCGGCCGGAAATCGAAACATCCTCATTTGCCGGCCGCAGCTCCCAGAACATCACTGTCATTGCCGCAGGTTCCGCTCAGCAGACTCCCTCGGGAACCATTCTTTCAACGGCGGGCGGCCTGTGGTTCCGCGAATACCGGTACGCTCTGACGTCCTACTATTCGCTGTCGCCGCACGTTCGAATCTTCGCCGGGATTGCCCAGGAGGAGACGCGCATTCAGATGCAGGCACGCACAAACAGCCAGTTTCCGGGCGATGCCTCGCTTCAGAACTATTTCAGTCCGTCCCGCCTGGGCGAGGCTCTGCTCAGGCGCTACGATCACCCCCGCTACTCCGGGCGCGTCCGCCAGCTCGAAACGGGAGCGGAGGTCCGAATGTAGGACCCTGCGCGCGCCGACAATCAAGAAAGATCGTCTAATGCGAAGGATGCTACGTTACGCAATTCTCGTCCTCTTTGCTTTCCCGGCTCTCATGCAGGCAGATACCGTACGCCTGAAAGACGGGACGGTGCTTACCGGCAAAATGACGGACCAGGATCCGTCTTCGATCGTGCTCGAAGTTCAGGGCACGCCCCGCTCTATCCCCAAATCGTCGATTGCGGCCTTCCGCGAGGACGATTACGGCACTTCCTACTACAAAGAGAGAATTGCGGCCGAAAAGGAAGCCCGGGAAAAACGCGCGCGTGCCATCGACGAAGCGATCGCGGGTTACCAGACCCTGACACCTACCGGTCTGTGGATTGGTTTTGGCGCAGGCCAGGGGCGGCTCTTCATGCCCCAGGAATCCACGATCACTGCCGATCGTGTAGCTGCGAACTTCATACCGAATGGCGGCCAGGCGAGCGCATTCCTCGGTTTCCAGGGGCACTATGCGACCGGCGAAGACGCTTCGATTCGCTATGAGGGAAACCGCTTCTACGTCGATCTTTCTGGATTCTCTTACAACACCCGCATCCAGACGCAGGCGCTCGGACTGCCGCCGGTCAGCGCGCTTTTCAATCCGGGCTCAACTTCGTTTTACCAGTCCTGGGTTCTCGATGGAACCGGACTCCGCCAGAATGCAAGCGGAGTTGTTGGCATTGAGCCTGTGCGATTCTGGGCGCCCCTCCGCTTGTTTTTCTTCGCGGGCAAGACCGGATTCAATACGACTACGAACGCCAGCGGCCCTCTGATTTCTACGGCCGTAGCCTTCCCGACGCTCTTTCTGTCCGCCTACATTCGAAACATTCACTCATCCCTGTATGGCGAAGGCCCGCGCGGCGGCATTCAGGTGCGCGTTCAACCCGCCCCCCGCGTCGAACTGCGCCTTCAGGCTGCTGCAGCATCCTTCCACGGAATCGACTCGGACCGGGGTCTCGTCGTTTTTGGTCCTTCAAACATTCCGAACTTCCCGCTCCAGCTCCCGACCTGGTTCAGCAACCGCGGCGGCGTCTGGGTCAGGCAATACGAATACTCCGTGACCACGTACGTCTCTGTATTCTCTCGAATGCGAGTTTTCGTGGGATACCTGGATGAAGAGACACGCATCGCTTACGGATCCCGGATCAACCAGAGTTTTCCCGGCGATCTGTTCATAACGACCCTTCCATCGACGGGGCGCTGGGGTGAGATCCTTCTCCGGTACTATGATCACCCGCGCCACACCGGACGATTTCGCCGCGTGACGGCAGGCGTCGAATTCCGCATCTGAGCCTAAAAAATCTTTGACGCAATTGCGAACGGCGTCAGATTCCCGGGAAACCCAGGCGGAGAGAAATGGCCCAGAAACATCAGAAGCTCTATGAACTGCTCGAGCGTACGCAGCGCTTTGACAAAGAATCCCTGTTTCGCGCATTCGCGCATCACATCGAATACAGGATTGGAAAATACAAAGACAACATCAACATGCGCGATGTTTACCAGGCCGTTGCTTTCACGATCCGCGACACTCTGATCGACCGCTGGAATGAAACGGAAGAAATCTTCCGCCATGAAAAAGCAAAACGCGTGTATTACCTGTCTATGGAATTCCTGCTGGGTCGGCTGCTCGAGACATCCATGGTGAACCTGGGCGCGCGGGACATGATGCGCGAAATGCTTAAAGAAATTGAATATGATCCCGAAGAGCTGCCCGCTCAGGAGCATGACGCAGGCCTGGGAAACGGCGGCCTTGGACGACTGGCAGCCTGTTTCCTCGACAGCATGGCCACGCTGGATCTGCCGACGTTTGGCTGCGGTCTGCGATATGAGTACGGAATCTTTCACCAGGAAATCGAAAACGGCTACCAGAAAGAAGCCCCGGATAACTGGCTGCAGTACGGAAACCCGTGGGAGATTCAGCGCCAGGATCTCACTTACACGATCATGTTCTACGGACACACAGAGCAATATGTAACACCGACGGGCAAAACACTCATGAAGTGGGTGCACGGTGAAAGCCTGCTTGCGCAGGCATACGATATGCTCATCCCGGGATTCCAAACCCGGACGGTGGCAAACCTGCGGCTGTGGCGCACGCGCGCGAGTTCTGAATTCCACTTTGACTATTTCAACCACGGCGATTACATGCGCGCCGTCGAAGACAAGCAGAGATCGGAGAACGTTTCGAAAGTTCTCTATCCAAACGAAAACGTGATTCAGGGCCGCGAGCTGCGCCTCAAACAGGAGTACGTTCTCGTCAGCGCAACTCTTCAGGATGCGCTCAGCACCTTCTGCGCGGAAGAAACGGACTTCAACCGTCTGCCAGAACGCGCATTCTTTCAAATGAATGACACGCATCCGGCGATGGCCGTTCCAGAACTCATGCGCCTCCTTATGGATGAGCACGGACTCTCGTGGGAACAATCATGGAACATTACGACCAGATGCACGGCCTACACGAATCACACGGTGATGCCGGAAGCCCTTGAGAAATGGGACATCGAAATGTTTGGAAGACTCCTTCCGCGTCATCTTGAGATCATCTATGAGATCAACTTCCGATTCCTCGACGAACTCAAAAAACGCGGAATCCCGGACGACATACTTGCAAAAGTTTCCATTATCGAAGACCACCCGATCAAGCGCGTCCGCATGGCGAACCTTGCGATCGTGGGTTCGAGCGCTGTGAACGGCGTGGCAGCCCTGCATACAGATCTTCTGAAGAAGGATCTGTTCAAGGAGTTCTACTCCTTCTGGCCGCAGAAATTCCAGAACAAGACCAACGGAATCACGCACCGCCGCTGGCTCGTGGCCGCAAACCAGGAGCTTTCGGATTTGATTTCCGCGAAGATTGGGCCGGACTGGATGCTCGACCTGAGCCGCCTCAAAGCGCTCGAAGAACATGCAGGAAATTCAGAGTTCCAGAATGACTGGAACCGCGTGCGCCGGAACAACAAGATCCGCCTCGCGGGCATCATCAAGAAAGAGTGCGGGATTACGGTAAATCCGGACAGCCTCTTTGACACGCACATCAAGCGCATGCACGAATACAAGCGTCAGCTCCTGAATCTCCTTCGCGTAATCGGAGACTATCAAAAGCTGAAGGCGAATCCGCGCATGGACTATACACCGCGCGTAGTGCTCTTCGCAGGAAAAGCAGCGCCCGGATACCACCGGGCAAAATTAATCATCAAGCTGATTCATTCCGTGGCGAACGTGATCAACAAGGACCGCGAAATCGGCGACCGTCTCAAGGTTGCGTTCCTTCCGAACTTCTGCGTGAGCCTTGCCGAGCGCATGTATCCGGCCAGCGACCTGTCCGAACAGATTTCAACCGCGGGCACCGAAGCGTCCGGCACGGGCAACATGAAGTTCATGCTGAACGGCGCTCTGACCGTCGGAACGCTCGATGGAGCGAACGTCGAGATGAAAGAGGAAGCGGGCGATGATAACATCTACATCTTTGGCCACACGGTCGAAGAGATCGAGAAGCTTGCACGAAACTACAACCCGGTCCGCATCTATGAAGAGAACAGCGAGATCCACGGAATCCTGAACGCGCTGAAAGGCGATTTCTTTAATCCAGAAGCACACGGACTCTTCCAGGAGCTCTTCCACATTCTCACCTACGGCGGAGACAAGTACTTCCTGCTCGCAGACTATCCTTCGTACGTCGATGTGCAGAACCGCATCTCCCGCGACTTCAATGACCGCGCAGGATGGACCAAGAAATCCATTTTGAATACGGCGCGCTCCGGCAAATTCTCGACCGACAGAACCATCGGCGAATACGCAAGAGACATCTGGAATGTGAAACCGATCCGGCAGCGTTCGCCGAGACTGCAGGCCATTCTCGATGAGCACACATAAGATCGGGATCGATCTCGGCGGGACGAAGACGGAAAGCATTCTGCTTTCGCCCGCCGGCGAAGAGTTGTTTCGCAAAAGAATTCCTACGCGGCGCGAGGAAGGTTACGAGGCCATCCTGAATGATCTTGCAGGACTCATTCAGGAAACGGCAAAAGAAAAGAATATCAACCTCGCGGAATGCAAAATTGGCGTGGGCATCCCCGGAATCATTGATCAGGACGGACTCGTCGCAAACGCGAACACAACCTGCCTGATCGGTCATCCCCTTCAGGCAGATCTCGCGGGACTGCTTTCGCATCCCGTGGGAATGGAGAATGACGCAAACTGCTTCACCATGGCGGAATGCGCGGCCGGCGCTGCGCGCGGATACGACTTCGTCTTCGGAGTCATTCTGGGCACGGGCTGCGGCGGAGGCATTGCCATCGGAGGAAAAGTGCGCCGCGGCCTTCACGGAATCGCCGGTGAATGGGGACATGTGTCGGTCGACCCCAACGGCACCATGTGCTACAGCGGCATTCAGGGCTGCATTGAATCACGCATCAGCGGCTCCGGCGTGGAGAAGCGCTTCCAGGATTTGACCGGAAAACGGATGCTCCTCAAAGACATCGTACAGGGAATGCGGGACGGCGACCGTGTGTGCTCCGAACACATGAACTACTTCTTCGAAGAGTTTGGAAGATGCATGGCTGTTATCATCAATGTGCTGGATCCGGACGCTGTCGTAATCGGCGGCGGAGTCTCGCACATTCCGGAACTCTATACAGAAGGCGCCTCAAGGATCAAAAAGTATACATTTCACAAGAATCCGCGCACGCCGATTCTCAAAAATCAGCTCGGCGATTCCGCGGGCGTTTTCGGCGCCGCCTGGATCGGACTCTGATTCTGCCGGGGCACGTTAGAGTCGGGCCCGGGCCGAGGCCCCCAATCAGGCTTTTACGAGCTCAATCAGCGTAATTTCCGGATCTGCGCCCACGCGAAGAGGCGGGCCCCAGTATCCTGTGCCGCGGCTTACATAGATCCACGTTTTGTTTTCGTGCAGATGGAGTCCTTTGACGTACGGCTGTTGAAGCCGTACCAGAAAGGGACCGGGAAAAAACTGTCCGCCGTGCGTGTGCCCCGAGATCTGAAGGTCAAATCCGGCCATGGCAGCATCGTGAATGCTACGGGGCTGATGCGCGAGAAGCACCTTCGCATGAACCGGCTCTGCAGTCTCCCTGCCCCCTTTTGAAATCACGCGCCGCCTCTGGCGCGCGAGGGCGGGATCAGAGCGGTGGTCGTCGAAGAATTCCTCTCCCCGGTAGTCAGTAACGCCGGCAATCATCAGGCTGGCATTCGGCGCGTGCCGGATGACAACGTGTTCGTTCAAAAGCACCTGGAACCCGAGTTTGCGGAATTCAGAAATCCAGGCAAGGGCGCCCGAATAATATTCATGATTCCCCGTCACGAAAAACACGCCGTGCTTCGCCCGAAAATCGGCGAAGGGTTCCGTATGACTTCGCAGCTGGTTCACGCTTCCATCGACCACATCGCCGGTCACGGCAATCAGGTCCGGGTTCAAATTGTTTACTTTATTTACGATCTCTTCCGCGAAACCCCGGCGCAACGTGGGGCCGATGTGAATGTCCGTGACCTGAGCGATCGTGAAGCCAGAAAGAGCGTCCGGCAGGTCCTTGATCGGCACGCGAATCTTTTCTATCTTAAGAGAACGCGCGCGAATGACTCCGTATCCAAACATCCCGCCGGTCAGCGCGAGAACGGCGAAGTTGGTGGCGGAAATCAAGAATTCGCGGCGCCCGGGGTGCAGCACATGATCCGAGTCGATCCAGGGGCGGAACCGCTGAACGGCGGACGACACGAGATCAAACATCCACAGCGCAATATCGCGCGATGCAATGAGGGCAAAGAGCATCGCAAAGAAGCCGAAAGACAAATAACTCACCCAGGAAACGATCTGTTCCACGCGCTCGGGCACGCTGTACATTCGAAACAGGAAGGCAGCGGGACTCAGAAGCAGAAAGAATGCAAAGACCAGCCAGATCGCCAGCCGATACGAAGGCTCGCGAACCCCCGTCGTCATGCGAAATGCAATGAATGCATATCCGATTCCGAGCACAATTGTGATCACACCGATGAAGATGAGAAACCGCTGCCAGTAGTCCTGCATCAGAGCCGCTCCTTGATTTTTTCCAGGACCGCCTGCTTCTCGGCGTTCGAAAACGAAGACCACTTTGCAATTTCGTCTAACGTGCGATAACAGCCCCGGCAGAGCCCGGAGTATTCATCCATGATGCAGATATCGTTGCAGGGGGAAGCAACCGTTCCCGTTTGATCCGCGTTTGTTTGATTCCTGTCTGTCTGATTCATAGCCCGGCGCTTCCCTCGAATACAATGCGCGCCGGTCCGCGAAGTAGAACGCCTTCTTCCGTCCATTTCGCCTGAAGGTCGCCGCCCCGAACATGGATCGTGTTCTCGCGGGGCAGATTACGCGCCAGGACACTGGCCACAAGCACGGCGCATACACCGCTTCCGCATGCAAGCGTCTCGCCGCTGCCGCGCTCCCAGGTCCTCTGCTTGAGGCTTCCGTCTTTTTCTATAGAAACAAATTCAACGTTTGTGCGATCGGGAAACGCGGGATGATTTTCAATCCTCGGGCCGATCTTTTCCAGGTCAATCT
>CAZUJO010000126.1:5615-9212 GCA_964619995.1 uncultured Leptospiraceae bacterium | reverse complement strand
GTGTTGTGCAGGGCACAGCTTTCATTTCGCCGCGGACCGATTTCGCCCCAGGAACTGAAACCGGCGAGAGGCGCTCCCCAGAGCTGCTGGATCAACTCGACTTCCTTCTTCATGTAGATTCCGAACGAATTCGATCGAATCGCGCAGTCAAACAGCAGAACCGCATCCGCGCCGCCGTGAGCCCGCTCATCGCGAAACACCTCAATTTCCTGAATCGTGTGCTTGATGGTTTCAACGATATTCGGCGAACAGAATCGAACCTGGCTGCCCTGGGGCATGGCACCCGCAAACGTCACGCTTCCATTCGCATCGTCGATCGCAATGGGAACGCGCATTACCTTGCTTCCATCGGGAAGCGTTACCTGAAGCGGGTACTCCATGAGCGCGAACATGTCTGCGCCTGGACCTGTCTCAGTGCGAAAGTATTTCTTGTAGATGTCGCGGGCCGGACTTCCGTTGATTTCGTAGACCACGCTGCCCTGCGAACGGCTGATCGTCTTTGGAGTTCCGATCTCAAGCCATCCGCTGATGGCCACTCCGCGCAGATCGACCTGATCGCCGTCTAACGCGACGGCAACGATGCCGGCGGAGAAAATGCCCGATGCATCAAATACAAACGCGTCCCCGGTAAAATTCTTGCGGCTGGCCAGTCCGCCGAAAACGGGAAGCATGGGCTCTTCAGAAAAAATCCCGGCCAGCACGGCCTCTGAATCCACGCTGAAGCCAGCGCCGCCCACAGAAATCAAGAGAGCAGGACGCGAAAACTTCTCAAGCGCCCATCGCGCAATTTCCCGGCCCAGCGCCGTTGAAGTCCCGTCGCCAATCTCAAATCGTTGAACCGCATGCCACTCTTTCGGAAAGTCGAGAAGCAGCGTGGTGATCGTATTGGCGCTGAGTCTGCCGTCTGCAATTTCCTCGCGGCTCGATGCGCCGAATACGGACAGAGCGTGATCAGCAAAGACGCGAGGAATCGAATCATCCAGAACAGAATCGCCGGCAAAGCAGAATGCAAGCGTCGGCGAGAAGCCATTCTTTGAGAGATCGGACAGGGAAGCGCGGAGCGCGACGGCCGACTCGCTGCGGAGAACTGTAGATTTCATTTAGGCTCCCAGAGCTCAACCTTGTTGCCCTCAGGGTAGATCACCCATCCGAAGACGCCGTACTCGGATTCCTCAATTTTATCAAGTACCTCACAGCCCTCTTCGCGCAGCGCTTTTACGAGTCCGCGAAGATCCTCGACCCGGTAGTTGATCATAAAAGCGTTTCCCGGCGCAAAGTTTGAGCCGTCGCCCACCGACCAGGCTGTGGTTCCTTTCACTGCGTTTCCATCCGCATCGACCCAGTCAAATGCGGCGCCGCCCCACGGCTGCACATCAATGCCGAGATGCTTTTTGTACCAGGCGCCGAGCCTGGCCGGGTCCTTTGCGCGGAAAAACACACCGCCGATTCCAGTGACACGCCTCATGATTCTCTCCTCCTTACTCCAAACAACGTCTACTTCTGACTGCGACGAAGACGATAGCGGGCGTCAATGAACTGCCCGTTCTGCTTTGCTTCCATAAGCTCAAGGTCCGCGGACAGAAGCCGCCGCGGCAGAAGCGGCGCTCCCTTCCCCAGGATCACCGGAGCGAATTGAAGAATCAACTCATCCAGAAGTCCTTGATCGAGAAACGTGCCGACTAGCTCCCCGCCTCCGGCCAGCCAGACGTCCTTGCCGTTCGCGGATTTCAGGATATCCGTCGAGGCCGTCTTAACGTCGCCAGAAACGGCTTCAATGGCCGCACCCGGAATCGGTTTCAGCGGGCGGTTCGTAAAAACCCAGCAGGGCAGCTCGCCGTGGTACTGTTTCCATTTTTCGGGATGCTCGTACAGGCGCTCATGCTCTACGACCCAGTCGAATGTATTGCGACCCATGACGAAGGCGCCGAGCCCATTAAAGAAAGCTTCAAATGTGCTTCCCTGAGTCGGAACGTCGAACAGCCACTGGAGAGAATGGTTCTCGTCGGCGATGAATCCGTCCATGGTCGTTGCGGTGTAGTACAGGAATTTTCCTTCAGGCATGCATCCTCTTCGCGCTCGTACTATTTATATTTATCACTGGCTGAATCTGCCACCGGGTTTACTCGTGAGTTGATTTTTTTGGTCAACACAGGAGTGCCGGGCATGAAAGAGAACAAAGTCCAATCGCGCATCGACGGCAACCGCATTATCTATGCGCGGCATTACGATGCCCCCATCGACCTTGTATTCACGGCCTGGTCAGATCCGAAGCATCTGGCGAAGTGGTGGGGGCCGGACGGGTTCACGCTCACAACTTCAAGTATGGATTTCGCAAACGGAGGCATCTGGGAGTTTGTAATGCACGGCCCGGACGGAAGGGATTACAAAAACCGGGTCGAGTTTGTGGAAATCAACGCACCGCATTCCATTGTCTACCGGCATCTCGGCGACGGCGGAGGAGCAGAGAACCTGCAATTCAGAACAGAGCTGAGGTTCGAAAAAAGCGGCGCAGGAACCGACCTCACGATGGTGCAGGAGTTCCCTTCAATCGAGGAAATGCTGCGCGTGGACCGGGAGTACGGCGCCATCGAAGGCGCGAAGCAGCATGCAGAGAAGCTCGCTGCCTATCTCGCAGCCCTCCAGGAAGGATAGCAGAGGCGCGCACGCCGCGGCGAAGGAACGCGGCGGCAACGAGGGATCACCACTTCGCGTAATGATCTTCCGCGAAACCGTAAAGGCTCTGAATGGGAATCTGGTTTCCAGCCAGCTGCAGCCTGCCCTCGAAGGTTCCGTAGAACTGGCTGAAGCGGCTCGCCAGAATTCCTGCATTGACGCGCTCCGTGTGAACGCCCTGCGATTGAAAGCGCACATCCAGCGCGGACGAATGAACATGCCACGGCTTGCGCGGATCGTTTGCATCGAAGTCAAAGATTGTCTGAGGAAGAAAATGAAGTCGGCCGTCGAGCCAGAAGCAGTTCTCGCTGAAGCTCGTTTCGTTGACTCCGCAGGATACGTTCAGCGCAAAACGCTTCTGATTCACGGTGCCTGAAATGAACGCCCAGTTCCACCACGTCTCGGGGCGCATAAATCCTGCGCTGTAGTCCGTATGCCCGAGGCAATCCGCGATGTCAAAATCTCCGAGCTCGCATCGAATGCGGCCCGTCAGGCGAACTCCGCCAGTCTTTCGCACATAAACCCAGCCCGTATAGCCGGCGCGCGTACAGATGCGAAGCGGTTCAACGTCAGGCGCGGAATCTTCAAAGGACGCA
This sequence comes from uncultured Leptospiraceae bacterium, assembly GCA_964619995.1. Classification (GTDB taxonomy): domain Bacteria; phylum Spirochaetota; class Leptospiria; order Leptospirales; family Leptonemataceae; genus JAEUSB01. The sequence continues at coordinate 5,943 of CAZUJO010000126.1, read as the reverse complement.
GAAATGAGTTCGCGTCCGGCCTTTCGCACGCTGAGAATCCGCTTTCCGTTCTCAACCTGAACCGAAATCCCATTGGCAGTTTTTCTGTACGAAACAGGTCCGCGTTCCGGGTTCTCAGAAAAGCGCACGGGCCCGGAGAAAGGCGCCCGCCAGGTATGACGAATCTCGCGGCCTGATTTCAGATCGTAAATATAGAAGAAGGCTGTGCTCATGTATCGCAGATCGGCAATCGTGGCGCCGAAGATCAAATCCCCTGAGATTCCGCCGAGATAGTGAAACTGCTTGTATGCGAAATAGATATTACGGGTTTGCCAACGGCATTGTGTTT
>CAZUJO010000126.1:0-5605 GCA_964619995.1 uncultured Leptospiraceae bacterium | reverse complement strand
TATGCGAAAGGGCGCGCGATGCTTCCACGTCTGCGTCCGAGCGGAGTTCTCAAATCAAATGCGTCTGGACTGACGCTCGTAATGGGTTCGGCGAAGATGCCGGTCTCGACCTGTCCGCCGTGGATCAACGATTCGGATTGCATTCCTGATTCTCGCGCGGCCGGCGCGGGTGTAAAGCGTTACGCGTTTGATTTCTTCATGCTTGCGGCCAGCATCGAATTGAGAACCCCTGCATCAATGTCGCCGAGTGTCTTGATATACAGGCATCCCTTGCCTGTCTTGTGCTTCCCCAGCTTTTCGAGCCAGGGCGCGCATTTCTCAAGCGGCAGATAGAGAACGAGGTTCTGCTTTCGCGGCGAAAAGCCGATCACAAACCAGTCCAGCTCACGCCCGCTTTCGTATTTGAGCTTCTGGTCCCCAAAACCTACAATCGACGCTCCCCACATGCGCGGCGGTTTCTTCGACACCTTCTGCATGAGATCACAGAGCGCCTGTGCATCGTTTCTCTGTGAAGCGGGCACCTTCTTCAAGAATGCTTCCGCAGAGAGGACTGTTTTCTTTGTATTGAGCTCCGCCATATACTGCCCCAGATGCGGCCCCAGGCCCCGCCCAGGCGAACCAAAAAATACTTGTACTTCTCAACCACTGGCGCGACCCTGTTTCCGTGGTTTATAGGATCGGACTGACGGGCGCGATTGGATCCGGGAAATCCACGGCCGCAAAGATCTTCGCCCGTCACGGCGCCGTCGTGCTCGATGCGGATGTCCTGGCCAAAGAAGCCCTGCTCGATCCGGATGTGCTGTCCGAACTGCGGAAACGGTTTCCGGCGGCCTTTGAAGGAGAGAACCTCTCGAATGCGAAGCTGGCAAACGAAGTATTCGGCGACCCGGCGCGGCTGCGGCAGCTTACGGAGCTCACGCATCCGATCGTGCGCCGGAAGTTCGAAGAGGCCGTGAGAGCCCTGCCCTCCGGATCCGTCCTGGTATACGATGTGCCGCTCCTGTTTGAGGCGGGCCTGGAAAAGGACTTCGACCTGACCGTCTGCGTTACGACGCCCGAATCACTCCGCCACGAGAGGCTGAAACGCCGCGGGCTCAGCGAAGAAGACATAAAAAGAAGAGAAATGCTCCAGCTCAAACCGGCCGAAAAAGAAAAGAGGGCCGGTGTCGTCCTTTCGAACGCGGGTGCGCCGGAAGACCTGGAACGCGAAATTATTAAGATTATAGAAGAAAGCCGGAGGGCTGCGAAATGAAGAAGCGAGTATTCTACGTCATCAACCTGGACAGGAGCCGGATTCTCGTGCTGTCTGTCCTGGTCACAGGATTCATGTTGATTGCCTTTGCAACGGGCTATCGCTTCGGATCCTCAAGCGAACCGCGCCGCGACCTGGGCGCGCAGGAAGTATTCATGGACCCGGCCCGCCAGGGACTCGATCGATCCATAGCTTCGCCGGAAAACAGTCTTGCGCAGCCTGATGCGAAGCCGGACGCAAAGCCAGCCGACAAGCCGCTTGCCGACCCGCAGCCGGCACGCAGAGATCGCGAAGAGCCCTCTGAGGTGAAGCCGCGAGCCCAGGAGAAAAAGCCGGAGGCCAGACCGCAGGTCCGTCCGAATCGCGCCGCCCCTCACCGCGAAACAGCGCAAAAGTCCGAGGATAAGAAAGAAAAGGCCGACAAACGCAATCCTGAGAAACCAGCCAGGGTATCCGACCGCGCTCGCTCTGAGAAACCCGCGCCTGCTAAACCTGTGAAGGAAAACCGGGACCGCGCTGCGAAAACAGAAAGCAAACCGAACCCGCAGGCAAAAAAAGATCAGAAAGATCGCTCGTCTGCCGTGCTTGAGCCGGAGCATTCCATGCGCATGTCCGACGCAGCGCCGGCCCAGAATCGGTCCTTTCAACTCGGCAGTTTTTCATCAAAGGATGCAGCCAGCCGCATGACAGACAGCCTGAAAAAACAGGGATTTTCGCCCTCAATCGTTCAGGCGGGCGGCAAGTATATGGTCCGCGTGGGCAACTCATCCAGAGATGATCTTGCGCAGCTCGAAAAGCAGCTTCGCGCGAAGAACTACAGCCCGGTCCGCGTCGCAGCACCGTGAGGGTTTTCGACTTGTCACCAAAAGGCCTTTGCGACGCCCTTCTCCTGTGAGCGTTTCGCTGACGGAAGAAGAGAAGAACGTCCGGCTCATTGTTGTGCACCGGACGATTGATCGTCTGGCCGTCATGTACCAGGACTGGATTTCCCAGAAGGGGTTCGACGGCATTCCAGACTTCTTCCGGCATCACCTCTATGCGCCCGCAAACAAAGAGGCGCGCGACCAGGCGCTGGACAACCTCTACCAGAAACTGAAGTCAGTCACCGGGCCGGAAATGACGGCCAACATCCACATGCTCATTGAGCTGAACAAGCTGACCGACGACCTCGACCTCGACACAGCAAAAGTCCTCATCGCACGCAATCAGGCTCCGTCCAAACCGGAAGACCTGTCCTTTGACCAGCTTTTTGACGCGATCCGGAGCGCCGGCCGAAAGGAAGACCGCAAGCGCCAGGTGCAGATGGTCGCCGATGCCCTTACCTTCTTTTTCTCTCTTTCCAAACTCCCGCTCATCAAGCTCGTGATGGCGCCCATCAAGGTGGCCGCCTCCCTCGTGGGCGCCATGGACCTGATATCGACCATGGAAGCAGGCTATGCCCTGTCCCGAAACATCCGCGACATGACCCCGTTTGTCGAAGCGTTCGTGAAGCGGGAATGCGAGTTTGTGGATTCTGACTTCACTGCAAAACATCTCATCAAGATGTAATCGACCTGTTGCGGGGCCGATACTTTCATAGAGCCATGCAAAACGCCTACTTCAACCGCGAGATCTCCTGGCTTCAGTTCAACTTTCGCGTTCTCGAAGAGGCATCCCGCGACGACAACCCGTGGCTCGAGCGCCTCAAGTTTCTCGCGATTTCTGAGTCCAATCTGAACGAATTCTTCATGGTTCGCGTGGCCGGTCTCAAGCAGGTCGTTGCATCTGCGGTCAACGAGATCCAGATGGATGGAAAGACCGCAGCCGAGACGTTAAGCGAAATTCACCGCCAGGTCTACACCATGGTGGGCCTGCAGTATCAGTACATGCGCGACATCTTTGGAGGCCTGAAAGAAAGGGGCGCAGAAGTCATCGAGGACTTCCGCGAACTCGGCGAATCGGACCGCGCATTCGCCCGGCAGTTCTTCGAAAACAACGTATTTCGGATTCTTACTCCGCTTGCGATCGATCCATCGCATCCCTTCCCGCTCATCGGGAACAACAAGCTGAACATGGCCGTCTGCCTGAAGCGCCCCGGCTTCGAGCAGGATTTCTACGCCATCATCGAAGTTCCGACGGTCATCAAACGATTTCCAGAACTTCCCGCCGGCGCAAACGGCGTTCGCCGATTCATCCCTCTCGAAGAAATCATCAAACTGCACGCACCCGATCTTTTTCCTGGAACCCAGGTTACGAGCATTCAGGGCTTTACGATCACGCGAAATTCTGACATCGCCATCGATGAAGTTGCATCGGACAACCTGCTCTCCACGATCGAAGACGAACTGAAGCAGCGCCGCTGGGGCGAAGCCGTGCGACTCTCCACTCGCATTGGCATGCCGTCGCATGTGCGCGAGTTCTTGCGAAACAAGCTGGACCTTTCTTCCGAGGAATGCTTTGAGCGGCCGGGACTCCTGAACCTTCAGGATCTTTTCGAAATCGCAAACGCGCTGCAGGACCGCGCTGACCTCGCGAATAATCCCTTCATTCCGCGCAATGCAGTGCAGCAGAAGAATCGCAGCCAGATCTTTGCGACGATCCGCAAGAAAGACATACTGCTCCATCATCCGTACGACTCATTCCAGCCCGTGCTCGATCTGCTCAACTACGCGGCCATGGATCCGAAGACTCTGGCCATCAAGCAGACCCTGTACCGTACGGGCGGCGACAGCCCGCTCATCGAAAGCCTGATTCAGGCGGCAGAAAACGGAAAGCAGGTAACGGTTCTCATGGAACTGAAGGCCAGATTCGATGAGGAACGCAACATCGTGCGCGCGCGCGAAATGGAACAGCACGGAGTGCATGTTGTGTACGGGCTTGTGGGTCTCAAGATCCACGGCAAGATGCTCCAGATCGTGCGGCGCGAAGACGACGGCGTGAAAGCCTACTGCCATCTTTCGACGGGGAACTACAATCCGAACACTGCGAGAATGTATACAGACCTCGCCCTCATGACTGCAGACCCGCAGATCAACAACGACGTTACGAACCTGTTTCATGCGCTCACGGGCTATGCGGCCATGCCGACGTTTCAAAAGATTGCGGCCGCTCCGATCAATCTGCGCGAAACGCTGCTTTCTCTTGTATCGCGCGAAATTGACAACGCACGTGCGGGCAAACCCTCGCGGATTCGGCTGAAAATGAACGCACTCGTGGATCCGGATATGATCGCCATGCTCTACGAAGCGGCGCGCGCCGGGGTTCGCATTGAACTGAACGTGCGCGGGATTTGCTGCCTTGTACCGAATGCAGAGGGTACAGAAGGCCGCATTCGTGTGATTTCGATTGTAGGTCGATTCCTCGAACACTCCCGCATCTTTCACTTTGAAAACGCCGGAGATCCGCAGGTATTCCTTGCTTCTGCGGACTGGATGCCGCGGAATCTAAACCGCCGCGTCGAAGTGATGTTCCCGATCCACGACGTGGATCACAAAAAGCACATCCTCGACATTCTCGACATCATCTTCCGCGACGACCACAACGCGCGTCTGCTTCTCGAAGACGGCACCTGGCGGCGGCTTCGCCCGGCCGGCGGCGGCGAAGGATTCTCATCGCAAAGATATTTCCGCGACGAAGCCCGCAAGAATTTCGAAGAGAAAGAAAAGGCGCGCGAAAGTCAGATTGTATTTCAGCCCGTTGGAAGCCCGAACAGCCCCGTTATCTCGAGGCTGTTTCCGGTCGATTCAGGCGAACATGCATCGCAGAGCGATTCGGGGAACTGAGAAAGACGCAGGCGCTCCTTACGGAGCGCTGATGAATGCCGTATAACCGTCCGAAGAAAGTCGTCCCTTCAGTTGCTCGGCAGCCTGACGCGCGGGGAATTCACCCACTTTAACAACGTAGCTTGAGCCGCGCTGGAAGATGTTCACAGGCTGACCGTAGCTCGACAGATACTTGCCGAGTTTGTCTGCGTTGTCGTAGTCAGAAAAGAGTCCAACCTGTACGGAATACTTTCCGAGCGTGTGTTCGTCGCGAATGCCGGCCGGAGCCTGCACCTTCGGACGCGTTACTGCCTGAGGCTTCACGTTCTCAGGACCATTGCCCTGCGAAGATTGAGCGTCGTTGAAAGCGGCAGCCGTAACACCCGGGCCTTTTTCAGCAGCAGCGCCGCGGCGCACGACGCGCAGCGAAACCGTAGTAAGACCTTTCTCTTTATAGCCGAGCATCTCTGCGCCGTATTCGCTCAGGTCAATGATGCGGCCTCGTACAAATGGTCCGCGGTCGTTGATCGTAACGAGCGCTTCACGATTGTTCTCTGTGTTTTTAACAAGCACCACGCTGCCGAGGGGAAGCGTCTTGTGCGCACCTGTGAGT
>CAZUJO010000125.1:0-9247 GCA_964619995.1 uncultured Leptospiraceae bacterium | reverse complement strand
GCGTGATCCCGTGCAATCGATTCAGTTGATTCAACCCGATGACTTTCACGTGCATCTTCGGGATGACGAGATGATGAGAGGTGTGGTTCAGCACACTGCGGCCAGTTTTGCGCGTGCGATTGTCATGCCAAACCTGAAACCACCCATTCTTACGACAGAAGACGCTTTGCGGTATCGCGACCGGATCGTTTCTGCCGCGCCCGGCTTTCAACCTCTCATGACCGTTTATCTGACCGACCGAACGGATCCGCGCGAGATGGAAAAAGCGCGAAAGTCGGGGGCCGTTTTTGGCGCGAAGCTTTACCCTTCGGGCGCGACTACGAACTCAGATTCGGGGGTCACGGACCTGCTGCGCCTCGATCCTGTTCTGGCGGCCATGCAGGACTGTGAACTGCCGCTCCTCGTACACGGTGAGGTGACGGACCGAAGCGTTGATATCTTTGATCGAGAGACTGCTTTCCTCGACCGTTATCTCAGAGGCTTGCCGGACCGGTTTCCGCGCCTGCGAATCGTTTTTGAACACATTACGACTCGCGCGGCCGCAGAGTTTGTTCTGTCGGCGCCTTCCACCATTGCCGCGACGATTACGCCGCATCATCTTCTACTGAATCGAAACGCAATCTTCGAAGGCGGTATCAGACCGCATAACTACTGTTTGCCGGTCTTGAAAAGGGAAGAGGATCGACTCGCGCTCATGAAAGCGGCGACGGGCGGCAGCCCGAGGTTCTTTGCGGGCACAGACAGCGCTCCGCATGAGATCTCCACAAAGGAGAATGCATGCGGCTGCGCGGGGATTTACAATGCGCATGCGGCCGTTGAGCTCTATGCGGAAGCTTTTGAGTCCGCCGGCGCGCTTGACCGGCTTGAGGGATTCCTGTCCTTCCACGGCGCGGATTTCTATCGAATTCCGCGCAACACGAAACACATTCGCCTGGAGAAAAAGCCGCAGCAGGTCCCTGAAGTGTTTGATTTCGGCGGCCGCAAGGTGGTACCCATGCGGGCGGGCGGCACAGTACAATGGAGTCTTACGTGAAGCGAGACACAATAGAGCTGATCACGCGCGTGTCAGATCTCGATACGCAGCGACACGTTACGAGCCGCACCTACGAGAGTTTCTGCCTGGAGGCGCGTCACGCTCTGCTTGCAAAGAATGGTTACAGCATCGAGCGCCTGCTCTCGGATTCAATCTTTCTTGTCCCCACGCATTCTTATGTTCGGTTCATGTATCAGCAGTATGCGGGAGCATCCCTCGTCGTGCACACATCTGCCGCAAGCGATGCGAATGGAATCATCTGGGACCAGAAGATTGAGCAGCTGGATGGAAAGCCTGTCTGCCACATTCAACTCAGAACAGAGCCTCGCAGAAATGACGCACCAATGTCGCTGCTGGAATGCGGCGAGCCTGAGTTTGAGATTCTGTTCGAGGATCTGAAGCCCTTCTCAGGCAATGCCGTTCAAATTGAAAGCTCGTATACGCCGCTTTACTGCGAACGTGATATCTTCGGTTCGTACAGCCCATCGCTCCTCTGGAAAGTATTCGAGGAAGGCCGATGGATGTTTTGCGCCCGCACAGGACTTACGTACGAGAAGTTTGTGGAGATGGACACGACTTCCTTCTATATGGGAGGGATTTTCAATTTCTTCGGGAAGATGGAAGCGGGCCGGCCGCTGCGCATACGGACCTGGATCGATGAAATGGAAAAGATTCGATTCTACTTTCGGCAGGATGTTTTCGACGGCGACCGGCTACTGATGTCGCTCAGAGACGAACAGCTCATCGTGTCGCTGAAGAACGCCCGTCCAAGGAAGGCGCCGGTCGAATTCATGAACTTTGTGAAAGACTATATCGAGAAACCGGACTGACGTTCGAAATATCAGTGAAACTCTTTTTTCGCATCGAAGATCTTTCGATACTCTTCGCGCGAAAGCCCGCTGTCTTCCCATTCGCGCTCAAATCGGTCGCGCCGGCTTATGTATTCGGCGCTCAGAGGAATTTCGAGACGCGCAGTGGTCTCGTTGTAATGCGGCGATGAATAGAGCGTGAACTGGTGCTTGTCAATCCCGCTCTGGTTCAGGAGAATTCCGACCAGAGTCAGGCCCATCCCTGCGCCTTCCGTGTCGTCGCCATGTTCGAGATAGAAATCAAACAGATTCGCGTATGAGACGGCTTTCGCGAATTTCGCGCGGATTCGCTCTTCTTCCTGCGGAATCAGCTGGGTGTTGTTCTTGATCTTGATATTCAAGACATTGGGTGAATAATAGAAGGTGATCGTGACTGTGAATTGATACTCGCGAAAGAGGGATTTATATTTTCGGATGTTCTCTTCTTTCAATTCCTCTTTGAAGTGTTTCATGCCCTCTTCGTAGTCGGCCGGATTATACAGATCGAGACCGATCCGGGCGAATAGAACTCTCTTCAAATTGGATTTCGTCGCGTTTATGACGAGTTCCTTCGCAGACGTATACACGACATCCACGAGATCTTCGCGGCCATATCGCTTCAGGATCGAGGACGTTACCAGGTTGAGGACTTTTTCGCCGTAATCGCTGAGATAGTAGGTCTGAACGGAGAGGACCTGGCCGCGCTCAAGAGCTTCTTCGATGATGGGCTGCAATTCGGCAGGCGATTTTTTGGCCAGGATGGGCATGATAGAGACAAGCTTTGGTCAAAAATGACAGCCAGTGCTATTGTCGTCCTATCCCGAAACCATGAATAGCAAAAACCGGGGTCTGCTTATGCCCCCGTCAGGCGCATAACGACCAGCGTTATGTCGTCATGCTGCGGAGCTTCCCCTGAAAATGCGCGAATGTCGCCCAGGATCGTGTCGAGGTGGTCCTGGGCGGAGCCGCGGCCTAGCCCGCGGATCGCGGTCTTCAGTCGGCTGAGTCCATAAAATTCGCCGGTTCGATCCGCCGCTTCCGTAACGCCGTCCGAATACAGGAAAATAGACTCACCGGCTGACAGGTGAATCGTAGTCTCCGCCAGGATCTTTGAGAGGACCGCCGACGGTGATACGCCCAGCATGAATCCCGACGTTTTGAATTCGCGCATGTCCTTCTTGTCCGAATTCCAGAATATAGGGAGTTCATGTCCGCAGCGGGCCATGCGCACGGTCATTTCTGCGGGGTCGATGGAGAGAAGCACGGCTGTCGCAAACCCGGTGACCTCGCCAGGCCGCACCTGTTTGACCAGCACGTCGTTGAGCTTGAGCAAGATTTCGCGGGGCTCGATTGCGGCGCCGGAGGAAACGATCGTCCGAAAGCTGCTCAGGATCCCGCTCATGTTCAATGCGGCTGGAATTCCTTTTCCGGAAACATCGCCCGCAAGAATCAGAATCTGTCTTGATGGAAGCTCAATGACATCATAGAAATCCCCGCCGATGCTCTGGGCCTGAATGTTGATTGCCGCAATCTCCAGTTCCTCGCGCGCCGGAAGCGCAAAAGGGAGCATGTGACTCTGGATGGTCGCCGCGATGGCGAGATCTCGATGGAGGAGCGCATTCTCCGCTCGAATGATGACGCTCTGTTTCCAGGCCCGTACCTGGATGGATGCGGTTGTCCCCGCATAAATAGATCCGACAGCGATGAGCATCGTGGCGCCCGGGTAAAGCGTATAACGGTAGTATCCGAACAGAAGGAATCCCATCAGAGTCATGAAACTCAAAACGGCCCCTGCATGCAGAGATCCGGGTCGCGCAAGGCAGGCCGTGAGAATTAGGATGCAGGAGCACAAGCCGATCACAATGATGCTCCGAAGCGTCGAGGCCATGGAGAAAATTCGATTTTGAAGAAGGCCGCTCAGCAAGGACGCGTGCATGGCCACGAGCGGGACATCGTTTTCAAGCGGGGTTGCCCCTGCATCGGCGATGCCCGTGCTTGTGTCTCCTATGAGCACGATGCGTCCGTCGATCAGATTGAGAAGATTCCCGCGCCGGTCCGGATCGTCGTATTGCTGCAGAAGCTCGTCGAGCGCGATGCTGTCAAAGTCTGAACCCCATGGCGCGGAAAAGGGAATTCGGGCCGCGCCGGCCGAGTCGATCGGAATGTCGAGAGCGGGGTGGTTGCCCAGAGCTGATAACGTTAGCCGCTCACCCCAGGTTACGTTCAGGTCATCCATTTTCTGGCCGCGGAGATCCAGGAGCACGGAAAGGGCCAGGGATGGAACGAGCCGCGGGCCCGACTGAACGAAGAGATACATGCGCCGGTAGACGCCGTCTGTATCCGAAGGAGCGTATACATGCCCGCCCGCATGCGCCTTTTCCACAAAGGAAGGCATCGGCGCGATTTCGTGAATCACCACGGGCGGGCCTCCATGCCCCTGGCTTTTCGGGAATGCGGGGATCACGTCGGAATGATTGCGGGGCCGCGCAGCGTAGCCTGCGGGCAGAAAGACGCGATTGCTTCGGGCCAGGGACTCACGCAAGAGAGAATCAGAAGCCTGGTTGCCTGGGCGCGCAAGGATCAGGTCGTAAACGATTGAAGAGGCTCCAAGCTCCGTGAGTATGTCATTTGCTTTTGCAAGCTGCGCGCGATTGAGAGCCTGTTCGTTTAACCGCGCGTAGGTGCGATCCGTAATGACCACGTAGCAGATTCGAGGGTCAGCCGTGGAAGCGAATCCATGCGCGACTGCGAAGCGATTGAGCCAATCGTTGAGGCGCTCGTCTGTCCTGTGCCACGTGCCACCCAGGAGTGCTGCAAGGATGCCTGCGATGGACCAGGCCGCGGCGATCAAGAGCGAAACGGAACGCTCCGGTTCACTCTTGAACATCGGTCATTCCTTAACGTCGATGTAGAAGCGTGCCGTAATGAGCGTGGAATGAGAATAAACTGGCATGCGCGCTGCAAGGGATTCGACATCCATGGAGCGCACATTCGCGGCCACAGGCGCGGGACGCTGGGCTGACTGAGTTCCGGCCTTCGCGCGAAGGACCGCGTCAATTTCGCGGAACCGCCCTGCGGACACTCCGGAGCGGACATCATCCATTTCGGAAAGTGCTGATGCGCTCAAATAGATATGAATCTCGGACATGCCCGCAGCGGAGAGCGCAAGGAGCTGTTCCTGGGATGGAAAAGCGGCAGCCGAGTTTGCGGAAAGTTTTGCCGTGGGATTCAGAAGGCGCGCAGTGCCGCCCTGCAGAAGCACAACGTAGAGGTAAGAATCCTGAGAAGGCTGTGCGACCACCAGGAGTTGATCTCCGCGGCGCGCCGTTTCCCGGGGGTGCGCAAGAGAAGCCGCGCCCCCGCGGTAGATCTCCACGCCGAGTCGGGATTTGAGTTCCTGGGCTTGCGCCGCAGTAACTGCAAACAGGAAGACTGCTGCAAGCTGAATTGATCTCATCGGTGGTCTGTCACTCCTCGGTCGCTCTCTTCGAAGAAGCGGATGATTCCTTTGACTTCATCCGTATTGTCTTGTTGCTTTAATTCCTCGATTGCCTGGCGAATGTTTTTGCCGGAGTGGAAAATGATCTTGTAGGCCTGTTTGATGGCTTCACGCTTCGGCGGCGCAAATCCTGCGCGTTTCAGGCCGACGCTGTTGATGCCGATTAACGTTGCTGGATTTCCGTCTGCCGTGGCGAAGGGAGGCACGTCTTTTACAATCTTGGAGCATCCGGCGATCATGGAGTAATCACCGACGCGGCAGAACTGATGGACGGCTGCAACGCCTGAAATGAATGCGTAGTTCCCTACGGTAACGTGGCCGGCGAGCACCGTTCCGTGCGTGTAAATGCTGTGGTTTCCGAGGATGCAGTCGTGTCCAACGTGGAAATTCCCCATGAAGTAGTTGTTGTCTCCGATCAGCGTGGGGTGATCCGGCTTTGTTCCGCGGTGGATGTTCGCGCCTTCTTTGAAGACATTGCCGTCGCCGATCTTCACGTAGCACGGGCTTGAGCGGTCGTATCCCAGATCCTGCGGTTCGCAGCCGATGATGGCGCCGTGATGAAATCGATTGTTTTTGCCAATCACCGAACGGGCATGGATTCGAACGTTGCTTTCGACGAAGCAGCCTTCGCCCATGACAACATCCTGGTCAATGATGCAGAACGGGCCGACTTCAACCGATTCGTGAAGTTTCGCGGTGGGGTGAACAATGGCGGTAGGGTGAATCTTCATATTTCTCCGGTATGAGAAGCTGCCGTCAGCAGCAAGCAACCAAATTTCAAAGTAGACCGGCCGTCCTCCAGCTATTTTCCTGGTCAGGACTTTCTATGATTAAGAACGTTTTTGATGCCTTTACTCTTCTCGGATCTGAGTGGGTCCTGGTGATCCTTGGGCTCCTCTCAGTGCTTTCCATCGCGATGTCGCTTGAGCGCATCCACTTCTATCGCCGGGCCAATTCTGGCATTCTGGCATTTCGCACGTCTTTGCGAACCTACATCGCCGAGGGGAAATGGAAAGAAGCCCTGGCCATCGTGGAGGCCCGGTTGGCCGCGAAAAAGGGCAAGTATGCGGATCTTGAGACCGACATGTCCTATACCCTGCTGACGCACACGAAGCAGGCGGGCGGAGTGGCCGTTTCTCCGGCATCACTGAATCAACTTGCACAGGATGCACTGACGCGCGCGAGAATCCCGTGGGACAAATATCTTTCGATCCTCGCCTCCATCGGGAGTAACACGCCATTCTTCGGACTTTTTGGAACCGTGCTTGGTATCATGAAAGCCTTCCACGATCTAGGCACGGGCGGCGCTGCCGGATCGCAGGGTGCAACACAGGTAAGCGCGGGCATTGCGGAAGCTCTCGTAGCGACTGCCATCGGCCTTTTTGTGGCGATCCCGGCGGTCATCGCTTACAACACATTTCAGAAAAAAGTGAAAACGTCTGCCATGGAAGCAGACGCACTGAAGAGCTTCCTCATCGGAAGCATGATGAAGTAAGGAGCAGATCATGGCGGGCGGAACAGGCGGCGGTGGCGGCGACGATCCAATAGCGGATATTAACATTACTCCGTTCGTGGACATCGTCCTCGTAATCCTGATCATCTTCATGATCACGGCTCCGATGCTGTATCAATCCACGATCGACGTAAACCTTCCGAAAGCAGACAGCGGAAAGCAGAGCGAAAAGACGACGCTCACGTTCACCATCAGCAAAGATGGCGAATTGAAATGGGACAAAGACAAAGTAAAATGGGAAGAACTCCCCGAGAAGCTCAAGGCTGCGGGCGGATCCCTTTCCCAGAAGACTGCCATCATTACGGCTGATCTTGCCACGCCCCACGGCACCGTTGTTAAGCTCATGGACATCCTGCGAAAGACCGGAATCACGAAAGTCGGTATTTCCGTCGAAGGCCAGGGCCGCTGAAAGGCGGCCGGAAAGCCCCCCGTTATTCTCTTTTGAGAACCGCACTCCGGAACCAACATTCGTCATAGTCCGGTCTAACAAGTGGGTGTTGACATCACTGGCGCACCTTCCGGAATTGAGAAGAGGAATCCTATGCGTGACCTGCTGATCAAGATCAATCGAAAGTGGCTTTTGCTCCTGTTGATTCCGATTGTTGCAGCCGCATACTTTCTATTCTTTCGCTCGCGCGAAACCGTTAAACCGCGCCGCGGCCCCGTTGTGGTCGCTGTCTACTCTCTCGGCACAGTAACGGCAGATAACGTCTTTTCTTTCAAACCGGGCCTGACAGCCGGCATCCAGGAGATTTACGTGCGCGAAGGCGATGCTGTCGTGCGCGGACAGAAGCTGCTCTTGCTCGATTCCGGCGCGGTTGTATCTGCGCCCTTCGGTGGAACAATCACGCGGGTTCTTTTTCAGAAAGGCGAAATCGTTATGCCGGGTTCGCCTGTGCTTACGCTTCTCGATTTGAAGAATCGGCATCTTCTTGTTTCACTTGATCAGGAGTCTGCGCTTCGCGTGAAGCCCGGCCAGAACGTTCAGATCAGCTTTGAGACCATGCGCGGCCAGAAATTCACCGGGGTTGTAGAGAGACTGTATCCTCAAAACGGACAATTCATCGCGCGCATCAAGACAGACCTGCCGGCCGATATTCTTCCCGAAATGACGGCAGACGTTGCCATCGAAACGCAAAGAAAAGAAAACACGCTTTTGATTCCCGCGGAAAGCATTGTCGATTCGCAGGTGGTTCGCATCCGAAATCGAGTCACACAAAAAGTCAAAGTGGATACAGGCGCGGCCGACGGCGAATGGATTGAAGTCACCAACGACGCAATTACAGATACAGACGAGCTTGTCGTTCAGAGAAAATAATGCTCTTCCTTGCGCTCAAACAGCTTCGCGCCCGCCCTCGGCAGACCCTGCTCACGTTCATTGCCATCATCCTGGGTTCAACCGGTTATGTGGTTTTTTCGGGAATGATGCTCGGATTTCAGGACCGGATCCTCGACAGTCTCATCAACAACGACGCGCATGTCAAAATTTCCGCGCGCGATCAGGTCATTGACCGCGAAACATTCCGCGGCGTATTCTTTACCGACGCCGCTCTCCACTGGGCCGTTCCTCCCTCCGGGAAAACGGACAGCACGCGCCTGAACGGAGCTCAGATCTGGTATCAGAGGCTGAGCCAGGATCCGCGCGTAGAAGCGTATGCTCCGTCTCTCTCCCGTCAGGTGATCTATGTTCGCGGCAGATTCAGCGTTCCGGGAAACATGATTGGCATCATTCCTGCGAAGCATCGCAAACTTACGAACCTTGAGAAGAGCATCGTAAATGGAAGCATGATGGATTTGAATCGCGGGGGCTCTCTCGTGATTCTCGGACAGGAACTTCTCAACCGCCTCGGCGCCCGTGTGGGTGAAACGATTCATGTAGTGGCGACGAATGGTTCGCAGCACCCAGTGAAAATCGTGGGCGTTGTGCGTCTCGGTTCGCGGATGATTGAAGCGACCCTGGGCTACTCGGCGCTTGAAACCGTGCAGAACATCACGGACTCATCCGGCGAAGTGTCGGTGGTGGGCGTGCGGCTCAAAGACGTAACGCAGGCCGAGTCTGCGGCGCAGGAATGGTCGAACTACACGAGCGACAAGGTCGAAAGCTGGCAGAAGGCAAATGAGTCGATTCTTTCTGTTTTCTTTACGCAGGATCTGGTGCGCAACATCACGACGATGACAATCATTCTCGTTGTTTCATTCGGGATCTACAATATCCTGAATATGGTTGTGAATCAAAAGAAGCGCGAAATCGCCATTTTGCGAAGCATTGGCTACTCACGAAACGATATTGTGGTCCTGTTTCTTTACCAGGGAGTGTTGCTCGGATTTACCGGCGCCGTGCTCGGTCTTGTGAT
>CAZUJO010000124.1:0-9308 GCA_964619995.1 uncultured Leptospiraceae bacterium | reverse complement strand
TTTCGGATGCGCACCTTTCCCATAGACGTAAGCCCCTGCCCGTTGCGCGCATTTCGTGTCGGCAAAACACAGTCAAACATGTCGATGCCGTTTCGCACCGCTTCGAGGAAGTCCGGCACCGTGCCGACGCCCATCAGATAACGCGGTCGAACCGGGTCGATCTTGCCGCCCAGGAAGGAAAGAATGCGGTGAAAGTCTTCGCGTGATTCGCCGACCGAGAGCCCGCCGATGGCGATGCCACTGAAAGGCAGATCCTGAATCGCGCCGAGCGATTCGGCCCTCGCGGATTCACTGATCCCGCCCTGCACAATTCCAAATACGCGGCTTCGATCCGGATCAATCTGTCCTTCTTCGCACAAACGTTCGTGGTGACGCACGGAGCGCGCAGCCCAGTCATGCGTGCGAATCAGCGACTCGCGCAGACGCTCTTCGCCTGCATCCGCTGGAGCGCAGTCGTCGAGGACCATCATGATATGAGACTTCAGGTCGATCTGAATGTTCAGAGCGGATTCCGGCGTGAAACGATGCAGGCTGCCATCGAGATGACTCTTAAAATCAACACCGTCCTTGTCGAGCTTCATGCGGTCCGACAGACTGAACATCTGGTAACCGCCGCTGTCGGTCAGAAGCGCGCCCTTCCAGGACATGAACGACCCGAGACCGCCGAGTTCAGCGATCAGTTTTGAACCTGGACGCAAATATAGATGATATGTATTGCCAAGGATCAGGCGGTATCCGATCTCTTCGAGATCTTCCTGCCACAGCCCTTTTACGGAGGCGCGTGTGCCGACCGGCATGAAACACGGCGTCTCCACTTCCACAGGGGCTCCGCTGTCCGATGGAAAAAGAAGCCGCCCCGTGCGCGCTTCGCCGTCTCGCTTTTCTTCCTGAAAGAAACTCATCGGCGCGAACGAATCAGTGACGGGCTTCGATCAAGAATCGCTGCACTTCCGGATCCCCCGCGGCATTGTGCAGAAGGAACTGCTTTGCATGGTGTTCGATTCGGTTCCTGCACTTCTCGCGACGGTCCGCGTCTTCGATCACGGGAGAGTTGCGGAGCTCGCGAAGAAGCGCGCCGTAGTAGAGCACGGACACGCGGTGGTATTCAGCTTCGCCCGCAGTCAAGAGCTGCAGCGTGCGTTCGCCGCTTCGGAACTTCTCCAGCCGCTTTAGATACGTTTTTGGATCGTGCACCAACGGATCGAGCTTTTCGAGCATCGCACCCGCAGACTTCAGCGACTCGTCATATGCCTTGCGCTGATCCTTCCCGCCGCCGCGGTTGAGTTCGACTCGCGCGAGATGAACCCGCGCAAGGTTCAAAAGAATGTCCGGGTCTTCCGGAACCAGCTTGCGTGCCGCTTCCGCCGTTTCCTGAATGCGGTCGAGAAAGCGCGAGGCCTTCTCGCCTTTCGAAGACTCGAGTCTGCGCACATCGTAGGCTGCGTACAGCGCTTCCATATACATCCGGTAAAACGACATCTCATCGTAGCCGTAGCGGAAATTCTCGCGGAACTTCCAGGCCTGTTCGAACTCCGCCAGGGATCGCGACGGAAATTCGCGGCCATGCTTGCGCGACTCTTTATAGAAGAGGATGCCGAGAGCGGCATGGGCCTCGGGAAGTCCCGGGTCGGCCACAAGGGCGTCCTGATAGGTGGCCACAGCCTTCTCAAAGGATCCTCCGTCTGCGAAGTAATCGCCCTTCTTCTTCAGATCAAACGCATGGGAAAGGTTTTCGGACTCCTGGGTGCGCGCAACAAACAGGCCTTCGCGCACGCGCAGAAGCACGCCGGTGCCCGTGACCACCCATCCGTAAAAACTCGTTTTGAGAACCGACTGAACAATGATCTCGCCCACGATGAGCCCGTTTCGGAATTTCTCGTGGTGCGGATTCTTATCGATTACGTATAGTTTCTGGCCCACCTTCAGACCGGCCGGGTTCCGAACCTTCACGGTCACCTGGTCGAGACGCGTATCGTAGCCGGCGAACGGGGACTGCTGTTCGGATATTTTCGGAGCCTTGATTTTGCTCTGGATTTCGCCTACGAGGAGCATCCGGATCGGCTCCGGGCGCGTATAGTTGCGAAATGCGAAAATCAGCTCCCCGCTTTCCGCATGCAAGGAGGCGGACAGGGCAAACAAAATCGCGCAAAGCAGGGAGCGGACCATACTGTTTTCATTGTCGGCCTGCCGGCCGGGTCCCCCGGAAAAAACTCGATGCCGGGGCCTTTTTCCATTTTCTGGCCCTATGGCCTATCCGTTCCAGGAAATCGAATCCCGCTGGCAGAAATACTGGGAAAAGAACAAAACCTTTCGCACGCCGGAGGACCGGACCCGGCCGAAGTTCTACGTGCTCGACATGTTCCCCTACCCGTCCGGAGCCGGTCTCCACGTGGGGCATCCGGAGGGATACACAGCCACTGACATAGTCGCCCGGTTCAAGCGTATGCGCGGATTCAACGTGCTTCACCCGATGGGCTGGGATGCGTTCGGCCTTCCCGCGGAACGTTATGCGATGAAGACAAAGATTCATCCGTCAATCACGACCGAGCAAAATATTAACAACTTCCGCAGGCAGCTGAAGGCGCTCGGATTTTCGTACGACTGGGACCGCGAAATCAACACGACAGATCCGAATTACTACAAGTGGACGCAGTGGATCTTCCTGCAGATCTTCAACTCCTGGTACGATCCCGAACAGAAAACTGCGCGCCCCATCAAAGAGCTGCCGATTCCCGCCGAACTGAAGAAGAAGGGACGCGAGAAAGAGAAAGAGGATTACATCAACAGCAGGCGCCTTGCCTACATCGCCGAGATGCCGGTCAACTGGTGCGCGGAACTCGGAACGGTTCTCGCAAACGAAGAAGTGGACGAATGGGTATCCAAAGGATACACGGTGGAGCGCAAGCCCATGCGCCAGTGGATGCTGCGCATCACGGCCTACGCCGAACGACTGTTAGACGATCTCAAGCACGTTCAATGGCCGGCGGGCACTCTTGAGCTGCAAAAGAACTGGATCGGGCGCTCGACGGGAGCATCGGTTCGATTTGCAGTCAAGGGATCTGATCGTTCCATCGAAATCTTCACGACGCGGCCGGACACGTTATTCGGCGTTTCTTACATGGTCCTTTCGCCGGAACATCCGCTTGTAGATGAAATCACGGTTGCTTCGGCCAGGAAAGAAGTCGACGCCTACAGGGACGCTGCCAAACGCAAGAGTGACCTCGAACGCCAGCTGAAAGGCGAAAAAGAAGAGAAGACCGGCGTATTTACAGGCGGCTATGCGCTGCATCCCTTCACAAAAGAAGAAATTCCTGTCTGGATTGCGGACTATGTTCTGATGGGTTATGGAACAGGCGCCATCATGGCCGTGCCCGCGCACGATGAGCGCGACTTTGCGTTTGCAAAGAAATTTAACCTTCCGATTAAGATCGTCGTACAGCCCGAGGGCACACCGCTTTCTGATCTTACAGAAGCGTTCTCTGCCGATGGCGTGAGCGTAAACTCAGACTTCATCACGGGCCTTCCTACCGCCCAGGCCAGCGCAAAGATGATTGAGCGAATCGAAGCGGAAGGCCTGGGATCGCGGCGCGTAAACTACAAGCTGCGCGACTGGTTGTTCTCCCGGCAGAGGTACTGGGGCGAGCCTGTTCCCGTTTCGTTTACCGCAGATGGAAAATACATCGGCGAAAAGGAGAAGAATCTTCCGCTGACACTTCCTGACTGCGAAGACTTCCAGCCCGCAGCGACCGGCGAATCACCGCTCGCCCGTCTCAAAGACTGGGTAGAGTACTCAGACGAAAAACTCGGAAAGCTGCGCCGCGAAACCAACACCATGCCACAGTGGGCCGGAAGCTCCTGGTACTACCTTCGCTTCATTGAACCCAAAAACAAACGCCAGCTCGTTTCAGCAGAGGAAGAGAAATACTGGATGGGAGACAACGGAGTCGATCTGTACGTGGGCGGCTCGGAGCACGCCGTGCTCCACCTTCTCTACGCGCGGTTCTGGCACAAGGTGCTGTACGACCTCGGTCACGTTCATACGGTGGAGCCCTTCTATAAGCTCGTGCACCAGGGACTGATCCTGGGCGAAGACGGACAGAAAATGTCCAAATCCCTGGGCAACGTCGTCAATCCGGATGACGTGCTCGTGGAATTCGGCGCTGATTCATTCCGTCTTTACGAAATGTTCCTTGGCCCGCTCGAAATGAGCAAGCCCTGGTCGACGAAAGCAATCGGCGGCGTGTACCGTTTTCTCGCGCGCGTGTGGCGCCTGTATACAGCGCGTGATGCGAACGACGAAGAGAAATCCAGGGCTGACTCACCGCTCGATGAGGCTCTCCTGGTTGAACCGTCAGGCGACCGCAAAACGAAAGTCGAGCGGCTGCTCCACCAGACGATCCGCAAGGTGACAGAAGATATTGAGAAGATGCAGTTCAATACGGCTATTTCCACGCTGATGGTTTTCGTAAACGAAACCACGGCGGAGAAACAGATCGGCCGCGAAGCTGCGGAAAAGTTTCTCTTGATTCTTTCGCCGTTCGCGCCGCACATCTGCGAAGAGCTCTGGGTTAAACTCGGACACAAGGAATCCATTTCGCTGTCGCCCTGGCCTTCGTACGATGAATCAAAGGCTGCCGCGGATGAAATCGAAATCGTGTTTCAGGTAAACGGCAAAGTGCGCGGTAAGGCAAAGATGGCCCCCGGTTCTTCAGACGAAGCTCTCAAATCTGCCGCGCTCTCCGACGAGTTTGTAAAGCGAGCGATGGAAGGCAAGGAGCCGAAGAAGATCATCGTGGTGAAGAACAAGCTCGTGAACCTGGTCGTATAACGGAAACGTTATGCGGCCGGGCGAGGGCTGCCGCGCGGCTTTTTCCCCGGACGTCAGTTCTCGGCCCAGGCACGGAACTGTTGCAGGTTTTCGAATATTTTCTCGAGCGCTTCTTTGGCCGTCACGGCCGGAACTTTGAGATCTTTGCGCAATACAACATCAATAAAGCCGTGAAGATTGTCTGTCAGGGCCGGGCCGTCGTAGAAATAATAAACAAAATTGCCCTGCTCCGGATTTTCGATCGTGAAGGAGCCTCGACTCATGTAAGGCGCCTTTGAAATGAGAAGCTTATCATGTTTCGGCATCTCAAGTACATGCAGTTCATTCCAGCGCAGCGGAATCTGAAACTCATCGGACCGGAGATACGGTTCCTGATATCTGAAACGATACGAAACGGGCTCAAACACGACAAAAGCTTTCGCGCCGTCCGAATGAAAAGTGACTCCGTCTGACGATTGATCAATATTCTTTACATTCTTAAATGCAATGAGTTGAATCACCGTGTAGTTCGAGTTCTTGTCGAACTTCGCGACCAGGATGAACCCCGTATGATCGAAAGGAATTTTTCCCTTGTGAAGGCCTTCAAAAAGTTCGATCCACTTTTCGTTCATGGCCCAGCATGGGCCCTCTTGCGCAAATGCGGCAAGCGGTTTTCGCGCAAGCCTACTGTTGAACGCAATAAACCGAAAGGCTCGTAGCGCAGGAGGTTGCACCGTTTGCAACGAGCGTAGAGGTCGTTGAATTACTGGTGCCGATCAGCCCGGTTGAGATATTGCTGGTCCAGTCCGTGCAGTTTGTGCCGACGCTCCAGGTGTTTGCATCCACAACTGTGATCCCTGTGAAGATGCTTACGGCTGCAGTCTGCACTGGATTATCCAGCGGAAAAGAAAAAACGCGGGCCGCGTTTGTGCGGCCGATCACGGCTCCGTCGGAGCGGCGGTATTCCTGACTGCCAAGAAGGACCCAGCCGGTCGATTGATTGCGCGTCGGCGTCATGACGAGACCTCGATAGGTGCCGGCCGGCACGGAAGCCGGCACGGAAGAGGTGCACAGGGCGTCCACGCCTGCCGTTCCTCCGAAGTTTGCGTTTGTGCCGGTATTGGAAACAAACATGTAGCGCGGTGAATGATCAAACAAAAGGAGGGTAACAAGCGGAGAGCAGTTGCCGTCCACAGGCAGGCACTCGGGCCGCTCAACGCATCCCTGCGCTGCGAAAGCAGCTGACAGAATCGCAATGGCCACGGCTCTCATGGATCGAGCCTGCGGCGGTCTCTGCCATTTGTCCAGCATTCTTCGCCTGGCCGCGGCGATCGAATCTTCTGCCTGCGCGCGCAAATACACGCGGCATTTTTGGTTGCCGGTCTTGCAGACCTCCGTGACTTTCAGGTATATGGATCCATTCACAAAGCAGGAAATCGCAGAAACCATGAGTCTTCAGGCGAAAGAGCTCGCCGCCTACTACGAAGCAATTCCGGATAACGTTTTCTTTTCAAAACCGGCAAAAGGCTGGTCGCCGGCCGGCAACATCCGCCACCTGGACAAGGCCGCTTTCGCCCTGCTGGCGGGTCTCTATACGCCGAAGCCGATGCTGCGCCTGTTATTCGGCAAATGCAGGCGTGGAGTCCGCAGGTTGTCGGAAATTCGCGATTCCTACCTGCGCCGGCTTTCGCAGGGAGCGGGCGCCGGAATCTACACACCCGTAAACAAGGGAGGCAGCGGCGCAACGCGCACAAAGCAGAAGCTTCTTGCGATTTTTCCTTCGAACGCGTCTCGTCTTGCAAAAGCAATGAACCGATTTTCAGACGAAGAACTTGACTCCCTCCAGCTTCCACATCCAATTCTCGGCCGGGTTCCGCTGCGCGAGATGATGTTGTTCAATATTCTGCATAACGAACATCATACAGGAATTGTTCGACGGCGCATGGGGCATTGATTGCACGCGAAGGCCCGCCGGCTAAAAGAGACCATGAACCGACGCACAGACCTCCGCTTCACCGGGTACGATCAGATCATCCAGGACATCGAGACGCTTCACAAGAAAGGCTATGTGAAGAACGGCAACTGGACCCTCGGGCAGATCTGCCAGCATCTTTCGTTTTACTGGAAAGGGTCGCTTGACGGCTTTCCGATCATGCTTCCCTGGATCATTCGTGTCACCATCGGGAAGCTGGCTTTGAAGAGCTCGCTGAACACAACTCTGCGAAAGCCTGGAGGACAGACCGCCCCTCAGTCCGTCTTTCCTGCCCAGAGCGACGATGCGCCGGCGGTGGCGGAAGCGGCAGCGCTCCTGCGGCGACTTCAGACAAACACCGGACCATTGCACCCTTCTGCTCTGTTCGGAGAATTAACAAATGACCAATGGAAAACGCTGCACCTCAATCACTCGGCGCATCACCTGAGTTTTCTCACGGAGAAACAGTAGAAGGAACGCCGCCTAACGGATCATCTTCATGAACTCGGCTTCCTCGACCACCTGGACGCCGAGCTTTTTCGCCTGATCGAGCTTGCTTCCGGCTCCTTCGCCGGCAAGCAGGTGCGTCGTCTTGCTCGACACACCGGAAACCACTTTCCCGCCGCGCTTTTTTACTTCTGCCATGGCTAGATCGCGGGGCTTGAAGTTTTCAAAGCTGCCGGTAACGCACCAGCTCTGACCCGCGAACGTCTGCGGCAGATCTGATTTTTCGATCTTCTGTGAAAACGCCAGACCGGCCTTCCTGAGTTTTGCAATCATGGAAAGCACACGCTCATCGCGCATTTGCTCGACGATGGCCTCTGCCGTGCTGGGACCGATGCCGTGAATTTCCTGCAGCAATGCGAGCGCATCCGGCTTCTCTGCGAGACGGATCAGGTCGTCAATGCTCGCGAAACCGTTTTCGATCAAAATTTCGCTGACGCTCGGCCCAATTTCTTTGAGGCCGAGTGAATAGAGAACGCGCCGGTATTCGCGTTTCTTTGATTCCTCAATTCCCGTCAGAATGATCTGGACCGACTTCTTGCCGAACCCTTCCATCCCCTCCAGTTCTTCTCGATGAGCGTCTAACGTGTACAAATCCGGAATCGTTTTGATGAAACCCTTTTGAAACAGGATCTCCACATTCCGCTCGCCGAGACCGGCAATGTCCATCTGCTTTCTCTGGCAGAAGAAAATGACTGCGTTCATGAGCTTCTCGGAACACTCATCGTTCGGGCAGAGCCAGTCCGCAGCATCCTCCCCGCGCACGAGTTTTGTCTGGCATGCAGGACACTTTGACGGGAACTTGAACGCAGGGCCTTTGCCCTGTTTAACGACCTCTTCAACCGCCGGTATGATCTCTCCGCGCTTTGACACCCGGACGACGGAACCAACACGCACGCCGAGTTTCTCGATGTAGTCGGCATTGTGCAGGGTTGCAAAGGTCACCGTCGTTCCGGCGAGCTTCACGGGGGCCAGACGCGCACGCGGCGTGACCCGGCCCGTGCGGCCGGTAAACACTTCAATTTCTTCGACAGTGGTTTCCGCGAGCTCCGGTTCGAACTTGAGGGCAGACGCCCAGCGCGGCGAAGCCGAAGTGAAACCCAGCTCTTCGCGCAGCGCAAAGCGATCCGCCTTGAGAACAAGCCCGTCGACCGGAAAATTGAGATTCTTTATCTTTTTCTTGAGGGACTCGATCTTCGCCGGGAGTTCTTGAGAAGTTACGAGGTGCGATTCAAAAACGGGGAGCCCGAGCTTTTCCAGCTTCTTGAGCTGTGCCGAATCCGTGTCCGGAGCGGCCGCGAAATATGCCTCAAAGGCGACCCAGCGAATCGGCCGCGATGCAGTCTCGCGAGATTTCTTGTGTTTGAGCGAACCGCTCACCAGGTTGCGGGGGTTGGCGTAAATATTTCCGTGCTGCTCGTTAAAGGAATCAAACTCGTCAAAGTTCATGTATGCTTCGCCGCGAACCACAAGGTCGATCGGTTCGGCGAGCCTTTGCGGAATGCTTCGAATCGTCATCGCGTTCGCGGTGACTTCGTCGCCCACCTGTCCCGTGCCGCGCGTAACGGCGCGCCGCAGGCTTCCCTTCTCGTAGTAGAGAACGAGAGTGGCTCCGTCGACTTTCCATTCAACGAGTATCTTTTCTTTTGCGCCGCAGGCCTTCTCCGCCCAGGCAACCGCTTCTTCCGTTGAATATGTATTCGCGAGAGAAAGCACGGGGATCGTGTGTTTGAATTTCGGAAACGAATTGTCGAGATCGCTGCCGACCAGACGCGTAGGCGAGTCCGCCGATGCCAGCTCCGGATTTTCCTTTTCGAGGCGGGCGAGCTCATCGAGAAGCCGGTCGAATTCGCGGTCCGAGATCAGCGGCTTATGTTTTACGTAGTAGAGGTCCTGGTGACGGCGGATTTCCGTCTCCAGCTTGCGCATGCGTGCTTCGGGCGAAGCCATATTTCAGGTTCGTGTTTTTTCCAGGCGGCGTGCGCACGATCCCTTTGTCTTGAGCTCGTTGCACCTGCCGTAGAG
>CAZUJO010000123.1:0-9336 GCA_964619995.1 uncultured Leptospiraceae bacterium | reverse complement strand
GTAAGGTTGTATTTCTTTAGTAAGTCAGTCTGGTTGTGCTCGATGGCATAGTCGACTTCCGTCTGCACTTTGTCTTGAGCGGCCTGATCTGATTGAAGCTTGTTTTCGGCGACGATGCGCTGCATGAGAGCGTTGCGGAGCAGCGCCCAGCGGTTGTTCGCCTTGTTCGCGTTGTTGATGAGGTCGCCGAGGGACCAGAACACGGCTTCAGAAAGCAATTCGTGGTTCGAGATTTCATTCCCGACCGGCTGAGTCGGATCACGGAAGATGTTCATGATCGTCGCGCGGAGCTTCCGCTCCACCGTCGGGATATAATCCTTCCCCACGGAGATGACATGGTCCTTCGCGGACAGCTCGGACAGCGGAATTGGCTCAGATCCAGCCATAGGGCACGAGATTTTATTCAACCATTGCCAGATAAAGGAATTTTTGGGAATTGTTCTGGTTCTGGAAGGGCCCCGGGCAAAGGTCGCCCGTGAACCTGAGGAAGAACAAGCTCCTCCTGATCCAGAGCCTCCTGCTCGACCTGATCGGGTTTTCCCTGATCTTTCCGCTCGTGCCGCACCTGCTGGAATACTACCTGGGACGGGCCGGCGCATCCTCCTGGGACGGCTGGCTTCTGCCCGCCTCCGATTTTGTGAAGACACTCCTTCCCGAGCACAGGCGGGAATCGGCGGAGTTGATTGTCCTGATCGGGGGAATTCTCGCTTCCATCTATTCCTTTCTGCAATTTTCCGTGGCTCCGTTCTGGGGCCGGCTTTCCGATCGAATCGGCCGGCGTCCTGTCCTCGTCATGACCAGCACCGGGCTGGCCCTGTCTTACCTTCTCTGGTTTTTCTCAAGCAGCTTCACTTTGTTTCTCTTGTCCCGCGTCCTCGGCGGCTGCATGGCCGGAAACCTGGGCGTCGTCTCCGCCTCGATGGCGGACATGACGGACGCAAAAGATCGGACGAAGGCCATGGGCATGCTCGGAGCGACGTTCGGAATCGGCTTCATTCTGGGCCCGGTCATTGGAGGACTTTCGTCGCTCCTGGATCTGACCCGCGTATTCCCGGATTCAGGCTGGCTGAATCCGTTTTCGACCTGTGCCCTTGTGTCCGTGCTTGTTTCGATCGGCAGCGCAACCGTCAATGCAGGCTTTTTCCAGGAAACGCGCGTCCACGCTCCCGAAGAGCATGCGCAGAAAAGCGCGCTGAAGGGATCGGACTTTCGCGGTCTGCCCGCTGTCCTGATGATTGGTTTTCTCTTTACATTTCTGTTTGCGGCATTTGAGTTTTCGCTGACTTTCTTCTATAAATTTCAGTTTGGCCTCGGACCCGCATCGACAGGATTCGTCTTCTTCTATCTGGGCATTCTCATCGCCCTCGGTCAAGGCGGACTCGTTCGCCGCCTGTCGGGGCGTGTGCCCGAGCGAAGCATGGCTTTCACAGGCCTGGTCCTTCTGCCTCTGCCGCTGGCATTGCTTGCGCATTCCACAAGCATTGGAATTTCTCTTCTTCTTCTCATCCCTCTTGCGATCGGATCCTCGATGATTCGGCCCGCGCTTTCGGGACTGGCAAGCCTGCTTGCCCCGGGTCACAGACAGGGTCAGGCGCTCGGTGTATTCCGATCCGCAGAGTCGCTGGGACGGGCCATCGGACCGATCGCCGGCGCGTACCTCTACTGGGTCTACGGCGTAAAGATCTCCTACGGTACGCTCGGCGCGTTGCTGCTGGTCACCGCATTTCTCGCGCTTGTGATTCGTTCTATGGCTCACGCCCAGGAATGAATTGCCGCCCGGCCTCCTGCGTCTTTGTGTGTAGGCATGCGCTTTCTTTTTCTGCTCATCATCCCTGCACTGACGTTCTGCCACAGGCCCTATGATTACGCGGCCTTCGTCGCAGACAAACTCAGTCAGGATGCGATGCTCGGCCGCGAGGCCGGCACGCCGAAAGCGCATGAAACAGCAGAATGGATTCGCAGCGAATACATTCGCATGGGGCTTTCGCCTGCGCTCCCGACCGGCTATATACAGGAGTTCCAATTTCACGCAGGCGTGGAGGCGCAGAAAAGTGACCTCGCAATCGGCAGCGA
This sequence comes from uncultured Leptospiraceae bacterium, assembly GCA_964619995.1. GTDB lineage: Bacteria > Spirochaetota > Leptospiria > Leptospirales > Leptonemataceae > JAEUSB01. The sequence continues at coordinate 7,263 of CAZUJO010000123.1, read as the reverse complement.
AACGATAGACGGCATTGCTCTGCCGCTTTCACTCCCGGGAACGGCTGAAGGGGAACTTGCTTTCGGGGGATACTGCATTGATTCGGCACAGCATCAGGTAGACGATTTCGCCGGCATCGACGTGCGGGGAAAGATCGTCCTGTGCCTGCGCTATGCGCCAGGCGCGGATGAGAATCAGAAGTTCGCGCGCGCCATGACGTTTCAGTCCAAGTGGCAGGCGCTGGCAAAGCGAGGCGCCGCCGGCATTGTATTTCTTTCACCGGAAGGAGCGGAGCCCGCATCGCCGGGCGACCTGCCGGCAGGCCGCGCAGCCGGACCTGTTTCCATCTTTGTTCCCACACCGGCCCTTGCGCGCATTCTTCCCTGGCTGCCTGAAACCGAATCACTCATGCGCGAAGGAAAGACCGGGCACGCAAAAGGAAATCTCTGCGAAGCCGGCAAAGACTGCCGTGCAACGGTCCGCATTGCATACACGCAGAAGCAAAAGACAGGGTACAATGTGGCCGCATTCCTTCTGCCGTACGTTCCCGGCCAGAAATTCGCGATTCTTGGTGCGCATTTTGATCATCTGGGGCGCGGCAATTTTTCTTCCATGGGCGGACGCGGCAGAATCCATAACGGCGCCGACGACAACGCATCCGGAACGGCTGCCGTGATGTCGGCCGCAAAGCACTGGAAGCGCGATCTCGCGCGCGGAAAGAAGACGCTGCCTCCGAACACAAATGTGCTTTTCCTGAACTTTGACGCGGAGGAACGCGGGCTGTACGGATCCATCGCATTTGCTAACAAAAGCGGCCTTCCCATGGAAGACGCGCGTGTCATGGTAAACCTCGATATGGTCGGCCGATTTCGAATTGAGAAAGGCATGACTGTGCAGGGAAGGGATACGGCAGACGACCGCTTCAAGGACATTCTCGTTTCCTCGTTTCATGAAACATTCGGCGAAAAAGCAAAGCTCAAGCTCATTTCCGGCGGAGCGGGCCCGAGCGATCATTCTTCCTTCTACATGAAAGGCGTCCCGGTAGCGTTTCTTTTTACGGGATACCACGCGCAGTACCACAAACCCGAGGACGATTTCGGCCTGTTGAATGTGGAAGGCATCGAACATTCAAGCCGTTATGCGACCTTGATTGCGTCGAACGTTCTGGGCCTCGAGAAACCGCTCGAATTCAAGCGGGCTGCAAAAGAAGACGAGGAAGGCCGGCAGTTTGACTTTCGGCTCCGGCTCGGCATCATTCCGGGGAGCTATGAATCCGGCGAAGACGGACTCACGGTCGGAGGCGTTCACAAAGGAGCGCCCGTTGAGCAAACAGGCATACGGGAAGGCGACCGGATCGTTTCCATCGGTGGACAGAAAATCCGGGACATTCACGACCTGATGCAGTTTTTGAGCAACGCCTCAGCGGACCGGTCTTACCGAATCATCTTCATGCGCGGCAGCCAGAAGATGGAAGCGGATACGAAGCTGATGACGCAGTAGGTCTGCGCGTCTTCGCTGCGCCGCGCCGGTCAGCCGGCGCCGCACGCTCAACAGCATTCAAACAAACAGACTTAAAGCCTGTGAGCTGCCTGCACTGCATAGAACAGCAGCGAGGACATTCCCGCTGAAAGAGGAATGGTAAGAATCCAGGCCCATACAACGGTTCGCGCAACACCCCAGCGCACTGCGGAAAGCCTGCGCGTCGCTCCCACGCCAATGATCGATCCGTTGATCGTATGCGTGGTGCTGACTGGAATGCCGCCGTAGGTTGCCATGAACATGGCGGCCGCGCCGGCAGTTTCCGCCGCGAATCCGCCAACCGGTTTCAGCTTCGTAAGTCGCGAACCCATGGTGTAGACGATGCGCCAGCCGCCGGAAAGAGTTCCGACCCCGATGGCCAGATAGCAGATGAACACAACCCAGAAGGGCACGTTCTTCGTCGCATCGGGAACTAGATTCGAAGCCGCAAGTGCGGCCGCAATGATGCCGATCGTCTTCTGCGCGTCGTTTCCGCCGTGGCCCAGGCTGAAGAGCGCGGCAGATACAAGCTGCAACCGCCGAAACAAGCGATCCACGCGGTCCGGTCCCGACCTCCGAAAGATCCACATGAGCGCGGCCATAAAAAGGAAACCGAGGACGATTCCGACGAGAGGAGAGATGATGATGAAGGACAGTGTTTTGATCCAGCCGGCCGCAATCAAGATGCCGCCCGAGAATCCGTTGTTCGCCGCGATGGCCGCGCCCGCATAACCGCCGATCAACGCATGCGACGAGCTCGAAGGCAGGCCGTAATACCACGTGATCAGGTTCCAGATGATGGCGCCAATGACGCCGCATAGAAGAACCCAGAGCTTGCGAAATGGAAAATCATCTGCAATCAGCTGGATGTTCACCATGTCACCGCCGATCGTTTTGGCAACGTGCGTTCCGAAAATCGCCAGAGCGATGAAGTTAAAGAAAGCGGCCCACAGAACCGCGCGGCCAGGCGTCAGAACGCGCGTCGATACAACCGTCGCGATTGAGTTTGCGGCATCGTGAAAGCCGTTGATAAAATCAAAGGCAAGGGCGATCAGCACGAAGATGATTACAAAAACAAGAACGGCGCTCATACGTTTACTTGTTCTTTACGACGACCGCTTCGAGTGACTCGGCAACGTCCTTGCACCGGTCGGTTGCGTCTTCGAGCGTTTCGTAAATGCTCATCCATTTGATGACTTCGATCGGATCCTTTTCTTCCAGGAACAGGCGGCGGATCGCAGCGCGGTAAAGCTGATCGCCTTTCTTTTCGATATCATTGATGTTCTTTGGATGGACGCCAAGATCCTTGTGCTTCTCAAGCCTGCTGAATGCGGCCTCCAGTTCCACGGCGCCCTGATGGATCAATTTTGCAAACTCGACAGATTCCGGGCGCGGTGTGCTGACCATGTATGTATCAAAACGAAACGCGAGACCGTTGATCGCGTCCATGATGTCGTCCACTTCCTTCACCAGAAGAAAGATGTCTTCGCGGTCGATCGGCGTAATGAAGCTCGTATTCAACCTTCCCGTGATGGTGCCCGCAATCGTGTCGCACTGCACTTCAAAACTCTTGATTTCGTCTGCGAACTTCTGGCGGTTTCCAAAATCATCAAACAGACGCAGAAAAACTTCACTGCCCGCGCGCACTTTCGCGGCGAGTTCAGAAAGAAGCGTGAAGTACTTTTCTTCTTTCGGGATCAGGCTGAACATACGGTCTCCTGTCTTACAGTTTTGTTACAGGATTGACCCGGGGCCTTGATCTGTCGTCGAGAATTCGAGGGAAGAAAGCGGGATCCGAGGGTTTTTCGGCTCAGGGCGCGGGCAAATTCAGGAACAATCTTACCTGATGGCCGCCTTCCCAGCCAAGGGTCAGAAAGATATTTCGTCCCTTGCGAAAAGAGCTCACTTCGTGGTTCGGTCCCTGAATCGAAATCGGCAGGGAAAACTCAAATCTCTCAGAGATCTCTCGCTGCGCTGAACCCACAAGAATGTTTACGATTTCGCGCGCCGTGTCTCCGACGATTGGGTCCTCAAACGTGGTTTTCATTTGCGTGAAACGTTCTGCCGCGTCGAGAGCGGAAGCGCGGTCAAATGCGAGCACAACACTGGCAGGCACCTTTGCAGAAATCGTAATGCACGCAGAAACATCTGCGCGAACCGGGTAGTCCACGTGTTCGGTTACTGCGCCCTGCGTCATCTCAACGCCAAGCATATCGCGAAAGGTTGTCTTCAGACAGGAAGCAAATGCCAGAATGTGCGATGTATTCATACGATTAACCTTTCATGAACTCCTGAATGTTCTCCCAGAGAACGCTTCCGCGCACTGGCTTTTCTATGTAAGTGTTTATTCCAGCCTTCCCGGCTTCCATGACTTTTTGCTTGTCCGTAACAGAAGTTACCATGACAATCGGGACCTGGTTTCCGGCGCCGCGCACCTGCTTAACAAACGTTAGACCATCCACGACGGGCATCTGCCAGTCCAGAAGCACCAGATCGATGCCGCCCTCTCCAATCCGATCGAGCGCTTCCTGGCCGTTTACGGCCTCTACCACTTCGATGTTCTTGCCGGCGCCATATTGCGCGAGCGTGCTTTTGATCACGCTGCGCATCATCGTTGAATCGTCCACAACCAGAATCTTCATACGCTGCTCGATAACCAGACTTCAGCCGCGCCGTTGGGCGGCAAATCAATCCCGCCGCTCAAGAATCGTCTCGGGCAACAGAACTGAGAAACGCGAAAACGCTCCGCGCTTTGTCTCGACGCGCACGCTGCCGCCCATCGCCTTCGCCTCTTCCTCGACGACGTCAAGACCCACGCCCCGACCTGCGCTTTCGGTAACCACCTCCGCCGTGCTGAAGCCTGGACGAAAGATAAGGCGCAGGATTTCCGCCGGCTGAGCCTGTTCGGCTGTTTCCGGCGTATACATACCCATCTCCACGGCGCGACGCGCAATCCTGTCTTGATCGAGTCCCTGACCGTCATCTTCCACGGAAAGCCGCACATGCCCGTCTGCCCGATCGAGCGACAGCTTGATTCGTCCGTCCATCGGCTTGCCTTTTTCACGGCGATTTTCAGGCGTTTCTATGCCATGAATGACTGCGTTTCGCACAAGATGCCCGGCTATTGCACGAAGCTTCACGAGCGCGTCCCCGCGAATCGCGCCTGCATGATTGTCAAATGTGAATGCCACCGCCTTTCCTGAACCGAGCGCTTCCTGTTCGACGATTCGCTCCGCGCGTTCCCCGAGTCCCGCGGCGGCGTCGAGAGTCTGTACGCGAAAGACATCTTTCATGTTCAGAATTTTCTCAAACAGAGAACCGCCGTCCTGAACTTCGGCGGAGAGATTCTCTGTGAGCGCGCGGGCGCGGGCCGGATCGCCTTCATTTCCCTGGCGCATCAAATCGAGCACATCCTCAAGCTCGTGAGAATGTTTCGCAATCGCATCGAGATTCAGAGCGCGCGCATTCCCCTTCAGAGTATGAACCTCCCGGAAACACAGATCGAGCGCGCCCCGGTCCTGTACTGCCTGCGGCAGTTTCTCGAGCACAAGCTGGACCGTCCTTTGCGCTTCCTCCAGAAAGGATTTGAAGACACCAGGATCCAGGTTCAGTATTTGATAAAGTTTCTCAATCTTCGCCGACTGCTCTTTCTCCCGCTCCGCAAGCGCCTCGGCCAGCTTGATCTGTTCGGTTCGGTCTTCGATTACGACGAGAATCTTTTCGATTTCGCCCGACGCATTCTTCACGCGCGAAATGTGAACGACAGAACGCGGACTCCGGACGCTCCGGGAATTCTGGCATCCTGAAGCGGGTTCGTCGCATCGAACATCCGCGCGGACATGAAAGGATTCGAGATCATTTGCTCCACGAACTCCGCGACTTCGCCGCGAAGAGGCTCCTGGAAGAGCTCGGCAAACTGCCTGCCCTCCGGTGAGACGCCTAGCATTTCCGGAATCCTGCCGGAGTACTCGGAATTCACTCGGCCGTTTCGGTCGATCGTCAGAATGCCTTCCTGAATGTTGCGCAGGATATCGGACATCTGTCCGCGGCTTTCATTCAATTCTGCGGTGCGTTCCTTCACGCGGTCCTCGAGGGTCACCGCATAGCTGCGTACTTCCCGCACCATGTCGTTGAACGACGATGCCAGAATTCCCAGTTCGTCTTTGCTCTGCACGGCGATCTGAGTCGAATAATCGCGGTTCTTCACTCGTTCGGCTCCGGCACGCAGAGCGACGATCGGACGCGAAATCAAGCGCGCGAGAATCACGGAAAGCACGATAGCGAGAATCACGCTCCCGATGATCACAGCAATGCACAGATTAAGGAGACGCTCGAGCAGATTGTACTGCGAATCCGCGCTCATGTCGATCCCCATCACGGCGATGACGGTTCCATCGTCCCGGAGAATCGGCACATACGCAGACATCCATCGTCCCCACTGATCCGTGTAGTATTCGGGGCTTGTCTGGACGGAACCCTTGAATGCGGCCAGCATTCCCGGCTGGTCGGCCACGTTGTAGAGCTTTCCAATTTCGGATGCCTGCTCTTCCGGATCGATCTTGCCGTTCCCGTTCTCGTCTCCGACTTCGTAGTCCGCGTCCGCGATGAATTTCAAAATCGTATGATCGGGTTTTTCCGGAATCGAAACGAGCAAATACGTATAACGGACCCTGGGCGGGTCATTCTTCGGCCACGGCTCCTGCGAAAGAACGCCGAGTTTCGTCAGCCCTTTGCGCGAAGCGTTCTTGATCTGCCGCAGGACCTGAACGACCAGAACGAAGTCGTCCGTTTTTTCAATCTCATGAACGCGAAGACCGGGCAGCACCGAAATGCTCTCGCCAGGCGCGATGGAAAGGTGGTCCTTGTTGCGGGCCGATTCCTTTTCGGAAAGATCGTTCAACCGCTCAATGGCGCGGCGATGTTCAGCGGTAAACAGGAACTGACCCGTTCGCCCGATATCGGCCAGCCGATCAGCGAGCTCGTTCCAGACATTCTCCCTGGTAATGCGGTAGAAATAACCCAGACCGGCGCTCGTCGTCGTAAGCGCGAGAAGCGAAGTGGCCAGGGCAAGTTTGAACGCAAAGGAAAGCCGCATGACCGACCTTCGCCGGGAACATCGCTCTGTCCACCGGGAACGGGTCCAACTGCCTCAGGAAAAATTGCATTTATCTCCAGGGTCATGCCGGCGGCATGGCAGGATGGACTACGCAGAAAAATCCCTGATCATACACGAACAGTTGCGCGGCAAAATGAGCGTATCGAGCAAGATGAAGATCGAAAACATGGACGATCTGTCGATTGCCTACACACCCGGCGTGGCCGCTCCATGTCTTGCGATTGCGGCCGACCGGGAGCTTGCAAAGAAACTTACCGTTAAGCACAATTCTGTGGCAGTCGTATCGGACGGATCGGCGGTTCTCGGGCTCGGCAACATCGGGCCGGAAGCGGCGATCCCCGTTATGGAAGGGAAGTCCCTGCTTTTCAAGCAGCTCGCCGACATTGACGCCTGGCCGATCTGCCTGGCGACCCAGGACACAGATGAAATTGTGGAAACCGTGAAGCGAATCGCGCCGGTTTTCGGAGGAATCAACCTCGAGGATATCGCAGCGCCGCGCTGCTTCGAAGTCGAACGCAGGCTTCAGGATATCGGCATTCCGGTGTTCCACGACGATCAGCACGGCACGGCCATCGTCCTTCTCGCCGGACTGCTCAACGCATGCAAGATCACAGGCAAACAGATCTCTGACCTTCGCATCGTTATCAAC
>CAZUJO010000122.1:0-9350 GCA_964619995.1 uncultured Leptospiraceae bacterium | reverse complement strand
CAGTGCGGTTAGAACGGCGCTCCGGTTCTTCTCAAACACCGTCCGGTCTGCAGGGGACACTGCATTCAACATTACGCCCTCGGCGTACGTTTCAAATCCCTGCACAATCCCCGACGCATGCACCTGCGCCTGCGACGTATAATCCAGATACTGCCTGTACGCATCCACGTTCGAATTCAGAGAATCCTTTTCGCGCGCAGAGAGCGCACCGTAGAAAGCCGCCTGAAGCGTCTGCATCTCCGACTTCACAGCTGCAGACTGCGCATTGTAAAACGCGTCCTGAGTTCCCTGCGAAAGTGCCGCAAGCGATGCCGTAAACGTTCCGCTGTTTTCATGCAGCAGCTTCTGCAGATCCGTCGACCGCTTCGCTGCTTCGCGCGAGAGTGCGCCCAGCACAGCGGGAATCTCTTTCTCATTCAACGCCTGGAACTTCGCCAGATCATCGCGCGCGGACTGCGTCGCGTAGACTGCATCTGCAATTCGCTGCTGGCGAAGCGCGTCGCGGACTTCCGCATCACTCGTCGCCTGGCCCGATTTCACATACAGATTGCGCGCAGAAAGAACCCGCACCACCGCATCATGTGCCGACTGGCTGATTCCGCCGTATCCGGCGCGGGCAATCACACCGTCCATCTCCGCCCCGGACAGAATCCGCGAAAGATTCTCCTCCGAAAGTGCCGCTCCCGATTCTGTCAGCGCAAGAGCAATCACCGCCGGCTCTGCCATCGAAAGTGCAAGCGTTCTGTAATTCAATGTCTGATAATTCGCGATCGATTTCAAATCGGCCGGCAGAAACTCATCCGGCGTCTTCGCATACGCCTGATTCACCTTACCGGCCGCTATGCGCCCGGCAAGATCCCCCGGCAGATAGTTCTTCAGATCCGTGTGGAACTCAAGCATCGAATAGGCCATCGCAAAGAGCTGATCGCGGTCCGCATCCAGCAGAATCCTCTGCCCCGCCGTCTTCCCGTTCACAGCCAGCGCCGGGTCACTCAGGAACTGGTCAAACGCCGCGCGAAGATTCGTCTTCTTCTCCGCCTGCGTGGCTCCCGTAAGCATCACGTTCTTCGACGTAAAATACGCGGAGATCTTCGACATCCACACATACGCCTGAAAATCGCTCAGAACCTTCGTCTCATCGAGGCTCTGCAGATTCATCCCGCCAATGCGCAGGAATTCATCCTGAGCAATCTTCTCTCGCAGATCCGCAATCCCCGGACCCGCATGCGCCGCATCCGTATTCGCAGACAACAAATACGCATTCACATAATCGGAAATGCTCCGCCCGCCCGCAGATGCGAACGCCGAAATCGAATGATCGGCCGTATACTTCGCCGCGTCTTCCATCAGGATCGACCGTGCGAAATCACCCATCAGCCCGCTCAGATCAAGCGGAGTCCTCTGTTCCTCGGGAGTGCCCGCGCGGAGCTTCAGATAATCCGCATACGCTTCCCGCGCGCGGTCATACTGGCGCACGAGCACAAACGACCGCATCTCCTCCGGATAGTCCGCAGCGTTATACGACGATGCTGCATCCGAAACACTCAGCGCCTCGAGCATCTCCTGCTCCTGCACGTCGGCCGTGCGCGCGAGAACATCGGCCGCATCCGGGTCAGTCAGCCCGTTCAAATAATTCTGGATATCTGTCTTCATCTGCGGCACAGCGGCCGCATTCATCATAATCTGATAGATCCGGTTTCGAATGCTTGTGAGCTCGGCCGTTCCGTAATCCGCCTTGAGTTTCGCATCGACCGCAACCATCGCGTCGTCGCGTGTCATCGAATCGCTCAGAGTCGTAAGAAACGTGCCCAGCGTCTTCGCCTTCGTCGCGCGCACCGCATAACGGTCCATAAGATCGGTCACGGTCTTCTCCACGCGAAGATCCATCAAAGATTCCGCGCGCTTTTCAATGTCCGCTGCCTTCGCAAGATTCTGCGAAAGCGTCAGGTCTGCCGCAGAAAGCCTCGCAAGCACTGCCGATCGCAGTGCCTCACCGTCCGATGCATCCCGGCTCAGCACAGAAATGATTTCCCCGGCCACAACCGCCCGGTCTGCCGGAAGCGATTTCACATAACTCCAGAGGGCCGTCCGCAGTCCCGCAGCGCTCATCCCCGTCACGGCCGTCACACTCGGTGCGAAATCCGGCACGAGCGTTTTTAAGAAAGTCGCTCGTTCAGGAAGAAATCCTCCCTGACCCGATCTCTGTGCGGCCGCAGCCTGGTCCGCATAACCGGCGTACTGCGACAGAGCCCGGTCTGCAGTTCCGGCAAGCCGGATCGCGCGCAGATCATCGGCAAAATTGCGCAGCTCATCGGCCAGCGCCTTGCCCTGCGCGTCCGTCGTTCCGTCGGGCTTGAAGGACGCATCGTATCCCTCGAACAAAAAGAGCAATTTTACATTTTCTTCGCTTTCGAGAATCGCAAGAGCCGCGCCCGCCGGGTCAGTTCCCGAAAGCGCCTGCGAAATCTGTCCTTCAAGCGTGGCGAATGCCGGATATTTATCCGCAATCGCGCGGGCCTTCGTCTGCATCGCAGTCGCCTGAGCCACAAGATCCGTCGGCGAAAGGTCACGCTTCTCAATGAAGAGCTTCGCCGCCGCTACATCGCGCAGGCTTGCCTCCATCTGCGTAATCGCCTGCTTCACTTCCGGCGAAATCTCCCGTCCGCTCTTCAGATACACAGACAGCCTTTCCGCAAGGCGCGTCAGATCGCTTCCCTTCTGCGATCCTGCCAGAGACTGCGCGAGGTCATCGCCCGCGGCAATTCCCATCGCCGTAAATTCAGCCGTCACAATCGGATTTCCCGATGCGTCCTTCTTCACGCGTCCGAGTTCATCGGTCGCAAACATTCCAATCGCAGCCTTCAATTGCTCGGTCGCCGTCGCAGGGGCCGCAGACGACGCAGGCTGATCCTGCGACATCATCTGCGCTGAATAATCCGCAAGACCCATCCGCGTCAGATTCGCAGAAAGAGCCGAGCGTCCCGCATTCCCGAGCACAGCAGAGCTGCCGGACTGCGTGGCCTCATGCAGAAGTGCAGAGATATGATTCGCCTGGGTTTTCAGGGGAGAAATCTGTGCGTCCAGATTCGCAAGACTCGTTTCGAGCTCCGCAATCCGGGCAGCAACATCCGTCAGGCGACTTTGCAGCGCTGCTTTTTCAGCACCCGTGGCCGCAGCCTCTTTCGCCGCAAGGCTTGTCTTTTCTGAATAAAGGGCGTAGAGTTCGCTCTGCTGAGCACGCTGGTCGCGCATGAGACCGGATAGAGAGTCTCCCAGATTTGCAAGCTGCGCTGAATACTCGCGCGCCTTTTCGCGCCGGAAGACCGACTCATAAGACGCGCTCAGCGTTGCGATTTCAAGCGACAGTGCCGCTTTGATCTCTGCCAAATTCGACGTCAGCTGACTCGCCTGCATGAGCGTGCTCGCACTCCCGTAGGTAGAAAGTGCATCCCGTTCGGCTCCGCTGAGCGCCGCGTATGCGGACACAGGATCGCCGCTCGCAAGAACGGCCGTCAGTTTCGAAAGAAGACTTCCCCGGTCCGACGCATACTGCGTGACCCAGGCAGACGCAGCCGACGAAGGAACGAGCGCTGCAAATTCAGACTGCGCGCCGGCCTGCGTGCTCTGCGAACCAAGCGCCGCAATCAGATCATCCCATCGCTTCGCAGTCGGCCTCGGATCGTTTGCGTCCGGAGCCCCGTTCAAATTCTCAAAAGAGGACCTGTGCTCGACAATGTAATCGCGCACCGCGCGCCATTCGGCCAGGTCTTTCTGCGCTGAGCTCGGAGACGAATACACGGTCTCCGCTGCTCCGTCATATCCAGAAAACGAAGATGCCGCAGGCGATCCTGTCTTCGCCGCAAGATCGGCGAGAATCTGCGCGTAATCCTTTCCGCGCATCGACTCCACATACGAAGCAAGACGCACTGCAGTGTCTTTTGCGATCTGCGCCGCGTCGGTCAGATAGGTCTTCTTCGCCGCTGCCACAGAATCAGAAAGAGGCGAAGGATTTACGCTGGCCGGATCGAGCGCACGGCGCACAAGATCGCGCCGCACGGTCTCTTCGCCGCGAATCTGAGCAAAGAGCGTGTCGATCGATTGAAAGATTATTTCTTCTGCATGCGCAATGCGTGCCGTCAGGTCTGCGATTTCCGCAGCCCCCTTGTTCTGCGCCTGCGCGTCTGCAAGCTTCGTCTTCAAACTCGCAAGATCGGACTTCGCCGCTGCAAGCGCGCTGCGCGTCCCCGTTGCAAACGAAAGCGAATTCAAATTCGCATCCGCCGCGCCCTCGCTCACGAGTCCCGTCTGAGCCAGGACCAGGTCTGCCGATTCCTGAGCGTTCTTTCCGGAAAGAGCGCCCGAAGATACAAACGCGTCGAGAGATGCGCGGCGTTTCTTCGCCTCTTCGAGTCCCTGAACGCTGCTGATGATGGTCTGCGTCGAGCGCAGTTCGGCCGCCGCCTTTTCGCCCGCGGAGATAGATGAAATCAGTTTCAATTCCGCAGCGGACTGCGAATCAAGGAGTCCCGGAATTCCCGCATACTGCTCCATGCGGTTGGTCACGGTCGCAAGAGCCTGCGCTGTATTCAAAAGATCGAGGCGGATCAGATCGCCCGCATTGGCGCCCTGCAGAATGTCCAGATCAATTCTCGCCTGACGGTAGGCAGCACGGGCCAGGTCCAGCTGCGCCCGCGCCTGAGCGAGCGCCTGTTGATTGAGCGTGCTTGCATCGCGCGTAAGCGCCATGTCTGCCTGAATTTCTTGCGGACTCCTGGCCTTCGCCGCGTCCTTCACGGCCTGGATTTCCGTCGAAATCGCCGCCTGATTGTATTCGCCTTTCAGCTTTGTAAGAATTGCAGAAAGGTCCGCAGCGCCGAGCGCAAGCACACTCCAGCGTGCCGCAATCGTCCCTGCATCTGCGCCCTGCGCAAACAAATCCGAGATCGCAGCGAGTTTTTCCTCAACGGTCTTGAGCGGACTTCCGGAAGATACATTCTTTCCGGCCGCCGCATCGAGTCCCGCCAGATACTGCGTGAAGCCTGCCCGCAGAAGATCGACCTGATCTTTCGCGGCAGGAACGCCGCCTATCGTTGCAAGCAGTGTCTGTTCGGTGCTGATGGCCAGAACGCGCGCATCAATTCCGGCGCGGGAAATCCCGCGCAGCGACAGAATTTCCTGAACGCGCGCGTCGAGGGCCGCATCGTTGGTGCGAATCCCCGGATCAATTGCGATGTCACCTTTCGCCACGAGATACGCCGTTTCAAGAATGTCTGCATGGATCTTCGCGGCCGCCGCGCGTTCGTCTGTGACGAAACTCATCTCAAGTCCCGCCTCATGCTGATAGGCAAGGTCCGCGTATTCCTTCACAGCCTCGGCCTGGCGCATCCGGCTCGCCAGATAGTTCCTCTGACGACGCAGGAGCTCCCATTCGTATTCTGCCTGCGTCATGAGATACGGATCGTTGTCGTTTCCGGTTACATGATATCCGCCAAGCCCGCCGGAAAAATAATCCAGCACGGCCGTGCGCAGTCTTTTGTTTCCGTTTTTAGCGCCGGAGAACCAGTCTGCAATTTCCTGTTTGACCGCGGCCAGTTTTTCCGCATCCGTCAGACCCGGCCGATCTTTCGAAACAATCGCCAGAAGTTCGCGCTTGTGCGAATCGTACTTCTTGTCGAGAGAAAGAACCAGCGTCGAGATCTCAGAAACGCTTCCCATCGCCGAATAACGGAAGTCCGGAAGGGTCTCCAGTTCGGCAGCGTTTGCGGTAAACAATTCGTTTCTGTGGATGATGTCTTCGACGTCCTGACGGTAGAGCACGAACTCTTCGCGCGAAGACATCATGCTTTGCAGATCCGACTGGAAGCTCGCTTCATTCAGCGCTTTGACATCTTCCGGAAGCGTGCCGGCAAAAAGTCGCTTGTCTTTCAAGTAACCGGAATCATTCGCTTCGGACTGCATGCGGTCGCGCACAACCGTCTCAGCACTGCCAAGAATCGCCTGAAAACTCTGGATGGCCGTGCCATTCAGATCCCGCTGCTCCCTGTAGAACTGCGCAAGTGCCGCGGCCTGCGTATCTCCGGGCGCTGCGGAAGAATTGTTGATCAGCCCGTCGTAGTATGCATAGGCCTGCTTTGCTTCGAGAAGCGCTGCACCGCCGCCCTGGACCAGCTCGTTCAGCTGCTGGCTCGATTCCGCATAACGGGTCTGTTCGGCTGCGACGTACTGCTGCAGCTGCGCTTCGGCCGCCGCCTTCGACTGCTGGAATTCGGCAAGCTTCGTTTCCCACTGAGCCCGGCCGTCTGCGATCTGCTTCTGCACCTGGGTCAGCCAGGCATCCCGCTTTTTGGCGAGCTCATCGTGATTGCGCTTCCAGATCTGTTCGCCTTCAGCGCGGCTGCGCTTTGTTTCTTCGAGCCACACAAGCCGCTCGCTGTAGAGCTTTTCTTCAGCCTTTTCGAAAGACGTGACGCCGATGGTGATGACGGCTTCCATCCGCTTCTGCCAGTCCTGGCCTGCCGCCGAGATCTGCGCGTCGGTCGAATCGGCATTCACAGTCTGCGCCTGGGCCTGCGCCTCCGAAAGCGCGTTCGTCGTATCCTGGTTCAGCTGATTGAGCGTGTCCTGAATGATCGAGTCACCCAGAGCGGCCGCGGACTGCGAGTCGGCGGCAAGGCGCGCCGAGAAATCATCCTGACGCTTCATTGCAATGTACTGATTTCGCGCGCGTTTGATGTAGAAGTTGTCGCGGTATTCGAATTCGAGGCGCAGGTCGGCTTCCCGTTTCGAAAGCTCCTGATTGAATGCATCGAGCTCTTTGCCCGTGAGGGCAGCGTTATTCGCCCTTGCGGTCGCAAGATCCGAATTCAGTTTTGAATCAAACCGCGTGCGCAGGTCGGCTTCCAGCGCCGCAATTCCCTGATCAAAGCTCGCAAGATCGTACACCGGATTGGCGTACACATCCTTTTCTACCGCAGAGAGGATCGCTTCGTATTCGGTCTCTGTGATGACGACCCCGTCGACTGCTTCCTTTCGCGCGCGGAACGTTCCGGTCTCTTCTTCGACCGTATCGCGTGCATCCGCTTCCCATTCGAGGAGAGCCGCATCGTATCGTGCGCTTGCAAGCGCCTTGTCTGCGTCTTTTTCAGCCTTCGTCTGCGACGTGCGGTCAATGGCCGTCAGTTCTTTGAAAAGCGAATCCGATGCTTCTTCTTCCCACTCTGCCTTGAGGCTCGCAATCCCCAGATCGAGATAGTTTTTGAAGCTCGCAGCGTCGTTTAACGTGTTCGCGCGCTCTGCGTACGGAACCACTTTCTCTTTTTGAAATTTCTTGAACTCCTGCGCCGCAAGCTCCCAGTCCCCCACAACAAGCCGGATGCATGTAACGAGACAGAGCACGGCCGTGCCCTTCCAGAATCGGGCAAGACGGGTACTCATGAGAACTCCAGGCCGAGGATTCGGCGCAGATGAATTAAAGAGGATGCAGAGAAAGATTTAGATCGCGCGGGAGGAGGATCGCCGCCGCCGGGGCCGCCGCCATCGTCGGAGGACGCGCTCTTCGCCGGCTGACGTCGACTTCTGGCCCGGCCTGTCCTGGCATTGGAGGCCGTGGAACGGATGGAACGAATCTGCGCGGATTCCGCGCTGCGAAAACGATACAATGACCGAACTGCGGCGCGCCGCAATTTCTCTGTCCGTCCGGGACCTGGCAGGCTGCTGCGCGCGGGTGAAAACAAAAGTGCGTCGAACAGAGTCTGCGGCAGCGCAATTTCCGCATCATGCGGAACGCCCTGCTGCATCACAATCGTCCAGTCCCTCGCGGACCAGAGGGATTCTTCACGGTCTGTCTCGAAAGAAAAGCGCATGGCAGGTTGAATTTCAACCGCAACTGGAGCGACTTCTGCCCGGCCCACAGCCGTTTCAAACGGATCCGTCGAATGCGCATGGAGCGCACCGGCCGATGCAAACAATCCCAGAATTGCTGTATATACAATGCTGCGCAAAATGTCCTCTCGCAATGCCATATAACGGGTCTGACGCTCTGTCAGGGCACGAGGGCCGCGACCCTGCCACGGATGAGGCGTCGCCTGAGAGTTGTCCAATACTTTTTCAGAGACTCGCTCCCAGACTGCGGTCGATCTCAGCAATGCGCCGACGGTATTCGTCCACTCGCTTCTCTTCCACGGGGTCGCAGACTGCAGTGCGCGCCGATTTTTGCGCATTTCCTTTCTCAAAATTACACAGATTCACGCGCGCCTGAAGGAGCATTCGTTCCCGCATCAGTTCTGCATCCGGATGGGACTGCGGCGCATGAACGGGTTTTCGGCCGGAGAAAATCCAGGCGGCACAGAGCACAAAAACCAGAAGCGATGCACTCGCGATGACCCACGCCGTGCGTTCCGGACTCGAAAAGAAATCACGCAGGCGCTTCACAGCTTGCCTCCGAGAATTTTCTCCAGTTCTGTTGCAACAAGACGCGCCATGTCCAGAGACTCTCGGGCTGTGCGATGCTCCAGATCCTTTCCGTAGACCTGAATTTCAGCGATTTTTGTGCCGCGTTTCAATTCATAGACAGATGCGCTTACGTTCACCTGAATGAAATCTTCTGTGAGCGTCTCCGTTTTCACTTCGTCAATGTGTCCCTGAATGAAGAGGCGGCCTGGATACTGAGAGGCCAGACGCAAAAGTTCGTTCGGATTCAAATTCCGATCGGAAGGAAGCTCCGACCGCTCAAAAAGCTGTTTGATCTCCATGGCCTCTGCGGGCTTAAACTGTTTTTCCCGCAGGGAAAAAGCGAGCGCATCGTAGAAATTTCGACGCACAGACTCGGATCGGCCGCCGTAGGTCTCAAAAAAGCCGATGGCAACGTCCCGCGATCCCGCAGCGGGTTCTCCCGACCGGACCGACTCCACACGGTAAGCGCTGCAACCAGATACCAGGCCGGCTAACGTTATCCCGGCCAGCACTGAAAGAACTCTTTTCATCGACAACACCTCACGCCTGTCTGCGAACTGCGGGCTTCCGCCGCCATATAGTGCACTGTAAAACAGTCCGTTTTTTCTCCCGTCGCAAAGGAACCGCCGGCTGCAACGGCGCGGCCTTCCGCCGAATCCGAAACCCATTCCATCGCGTTTCCAATCAGATCATAGATATCCGAATCCGAACGGCACTCGGTCTTCTCGCCCGCACGAACAAGAGACGCCGTCCCCACATTGCAGCGTCCTTTCACCGCTGCGTTCCCGTAGCCAAACGCTCGCGCCGCAACCCCGAGGCATGCGGACCTCCATTCATCGAGGCTGCAGAGTCTTTTGTCCAAACGCTTGCAGATCTTTTCTGCCTCATCGCGCGTGAGA
>CAZUJO010000121.1:0-9373 GCA_964619995.1 uncultured Leptospiraceae bacterium | reverse complement strand
GTGGAAGTTCACTATACTGGGTGGATCTACCAGGACGGAAAAAAGGGCGCGAAGTTCGACAGCTCATTGAATCGCGGAGAGCCATTCGTTTTTCAGCTGGGCCAGGGAGAAGTCATCAAAGGCTGGGACCAGGGCGTTGTCGGAATGAAAGAGGGCGGCACGCGTCAACTGATCATTCCTCCGCAACTCGCTTACGGCCAGAGGGGCGCTCCAGGTCTGATTCCGCCTAACGCTACTCTTCTGTTCGAAGTAAAACTCCTTCGCTGTCGGTAACCTGGTTTACTTGACAGGCCGCGAGTGCAGTGTCACACCGATCATATGAATGATGCCCCGGCATCAAGCGTCCAGCGCGCAGAATCGCCAGACCGGGGCATTGGTTTTTATAGAGCTCTTGTCAAGAACGCGCCGGGCGGCACGGTGCTTCTATCTAACATCAACGACCAATGGAGAATGACGTACGCCGACGAAGGGGCGGAGCGCCTCTTCGGCTACGCGGCGGAGGATCTGTGCAAGCTCGCGCCGGATGAATTGACTCATCCCGCAGACGTCGAAAGGGTCATCGGGCTTCTGCTTGAAGTCATCAGCAATCCCTCACGCAAAAATACGGCCGAGTACCGCTTTCGCCACAAGGATGGAACATGGCGATGGATCGAGAGCGTTTTCAGCAACATGCTCGCAGAGCCCGAGGTGCGGGCCATCGTGATCAATTTTCGCGACATCGAACGGCAGAAGAAAGCAGAGATCGAGCTGCGGGAAAGCGAAACACGATTCAGAAATCTCGCGGACCAGGCGCCGGTCTTGATCTGGATGTCCGGCACGGACAAACTCTGCTACCATTTCAACAAGGTATGGCTGGACTTCACCGGACGCTCAATGGCGCAGGAACAGGGAAACGGATGGGCGGAAGGAGTTCATCCTGACGATTTTGACCGCTGTCTGCAGATCTATGTGAACGCTTTCGATCGGCGGGAAGAATTTCGCATGGAATACCGCCTGAAGCGGTACGACGGGGTGTACCGCTGGATTCTGGACAACGGCCATCCCACCTACAACGCAGCCGGGGCTTTCACCGGCTACATTGGTTCGTGCATTGATATTACAGACTTTAAAGACGCCCAGCAGAAGCTGGAAGCCAGCGAGCAGCGTCTCCGTCTGATTCTAAACAGTGAACCAGAATGCGTAAAGATCATATCACGCGAAGGCAACATTGTTGATATGAATCCAGCAGGGCAGCGGATGCTCGAATGCGCGTCTCTCGAGGAAGTGCAATCGCGTCCGGTCATGGAATACATTGCGGAGCCTCACCGCGAAGCCTATATGAAACTCCACCGTCGCATCATGGACGGAGAAACGGGCATGATGGAGTATCAGGTAATTGGAAGGAAGGGCGGCCGCCGCTGGCTCGAAACGCATGCCGTTCCCCTTCGCGATGCAAATGGAACGGTCCAGTTTCACCTCGCCGTGACGCGCGATATCACCGACCGCAGAAACCTTGCAGATCAACTCCTTCAATCGCAGAAATTGAGCAGCATGGGCACACTTGCGAGCGGCATTGCGCACGACTTCAACAACATCCTCGCAATCATCTTCGGATATCTCCCGATGCTCGAGAAGAACAGACTCGATCCCGCGGCCTTTACGCGGACCCTGGATTCCGTTCAGACCGCAGCGGACCGAGCATCACGGCTCGTACAGCAGCTGCTCACGTTCGCGCACAAGACTGAATTCACTCCTGAGCCCGTAAACGTTAAGTCGCTCATCTCTGAAATTGCCGCAATGCTTTCGGAAACGTTTCCTCCGAACATATCGATCGCCCCGCATCTCGAAACCGAACTGCCTTCTGCTCTATTTGATGCGGGCCAGTTTCACCAGATGATGATGAACGTCTGTATCAACGCCCGCGATGCAATGCCCGAGGGCGGAGTTCTTACGATCAGCGTTTCTACAGTCGCCGCTGCTTCCGTTGCGCGGCGCTTTCCTGATCCTTTGCCCTGCGACTACATTCAAATTATCGTTGAGGACACCGGAGCAGGAATGAGCGAAGAAACGCGCCGGCATATGTTTGATCCGTTCTTTACGACGAAGGCTCCCGGACGCGGCACAGGTCTCGGTCTCTCTGTCGTATACAGCATACTTCAGCATCACCATGGGTTCATAGAAGTGGAAAGTCAACCCGGCGCCGGCACGCGCATCCTCATCTATGTGCCAACCACAGCGAATGCGCCGGCAGCGCGAAAAGAACAGAGAGATGAATTCATGGAGGGTGACAGGAGAACCGTTCTCATCATCGAAGACGAGCCCATGCTGCTCGAAACGACTTCGGAAATGCTGCAGGCGGCGGGCTTCGAAGTGCTCACAGCAACCGAAGGATTCACCGGCCTATCGCTCTGCGAGAAGCACCCGGAACTCTATGCAGTCGTAACAGACCTTGGCCTGCCGGGCATTGGCGGTGAGGAGGTGGTTCGACGGCTGCGGGCGATGCGCCCGGAAATCAAGATCGTCGTGTCGAGCGGATTTATAGATCCAAAAGCAAACACCGTTCTCACGGCGGCAGGCGCGGAAATTCTTCTGAAACCGTACCGAATGGATGCGCTGGTCGGAGCGCTCCGATCGAGCAACGGCCGTTAATCGGCAACCGTTAGGCGTTAGGCGCCGATTCTCGTAAGAATCCGGTCAGCGGGCTCGACGCAGATGCGTGTTTCCAGGATTTTCCTTCCGCCGCTGCCGGACCATGCAGAAACCCTTCCCGCCCTGCAATGACGGCAAGCGCAAACGCTTCCGCAGTCCTCTCCGGATCCCGCGCAACGGCGATGGCAGTATTGACCAGCACAGCATCTGCCCCCATCTCAAGAGCAAGGGCCGCATGCGAAGGTGCGCCGAGTCCGGCATCTACAACCACAGGCACTCGAGCCTGTTCGATGATGATTCGAATGCTTTCCGCCGTGCGAATTCCCTGGTTTGATCCGATCGGAGATCCGAGCGGCATGACCGTCACACATCCAGCATCCTGAAGCTTCAGCGCAAGCACCGGATCTGCGTGAATGTAAGGAAGCACTTTGAATCCGTCTTTCACAAGGCGCGCCGCGGCAGCGAGAGTCTCGACAGGATCAGGAAGCAGGTAAACCGGGTCGGGCGTAACTTCGAGCTTCAGCCAGTCGCCTCCACCCATCTCCCGCGCCAGGTGCGCGAGGCGAATCGCTTCCTCCGCATTGCGCGCTCCGCTTGTATTCGGAAGCAGCACAATCGTACTGCGGTCCAGTCGTGAAACAAGGTCCTGCTCTTCCATCTTCTGCGAAAGGTCGATTCTGCGAAGTGCGACCGTTACCATTTCTGTTCCTGACGCGGTGACAGCTTTCGCCATTGCGTCGGGAGACGAGAACTTGCCCGTGCCTACCAGCAATCGAGAATAGAATCGGCGACCGCCTATCATCAACGGCGATGGATCACGCTCAGCGGCGGCCTTTGACAGGGATACGATGTCGAGGTTCATGATTTTCTGTTTCTATCAGGGAAAAAGTCGACATCGCAGGCGACAAATGCATTTTTTTGCTCGTTGGACTTCATCCCGTTCGAAGCACCCGCGTTTGCGAAGAATCCACACTTCCAGACGATTGCCACGCATCTCTTGCAGAAAGTTCCGGGCTACATGCCGCGGGTTCTGGGTCTCGTGTACGAAACTGCCATTGTGCCAACGCTCGATGGCAACGGAGATCAGCTGCTCTTGCACGTGCATAGATTCCATGATCACGATCAGCCGGCAGTTCTGCTCGTTCACGGCCTCGAGGGCTCGGCCGATTCCCACTACATTGTGAAGATGACGGACAAGCTTCTCGGCGCGGGCTTTCACGTCGTGCGAATGAACCTGCGCAGCTGCGGCGCCGGGCGTGCGCTCGCCCGCACCAGCTATCATTGCGGGCTGACGATTGACATCGAAGCGGCCCTGCAGTTCATGCGCGATCACGTTTCGCGGGCGGTTGCGGTTGTGGGTTTCAGCCTTGGTTCAAACCTTACGCTGAAGTACATGGGCGAAGACCGCTCGGAGCGAGATTTCCAGATTGCTGCGCGCGGAGGCAAACCGTTGCGCACAAGAATTCGCGACCGAATCGCAGAAGTATTCTGCGCCGTCAGCATTCCCCTGGATATCTACGCGTCGTGCGAGTATCTGGATTCCGAAAATTGCCGCGTTTATCGCGATGCGTTCATGGCAGATCTGAAAAAGAGAATTCAGGCCGGCAAGTTTGATCAGGTTCCTCAGGCGCGTGAGGAGATTGATCGCATTCAGACCTGGTTTGATTTCGACCACTACTATGTCGCAGCGTCCGCCGGCTACCGCGGTGCGGTTGAGTATTACACTGCCTGTTCGAGCAAGAATTTCGTTCCTCACATCAAACAGCCGGGCCTGCTTCTGCACGCGCACGACGATCCGCTCATTCATCCGGGAACATGGGAAGAAATCAGCTGGAAGAACTACCCGCATCTTACGGCGGAGATCACGGAACACGGAGGACATCTCGGCTGGCTTTCGCACAAACACCCGTACTTCCCGGATCGGCGCTGGATGGATTACAGAGTCCTTCACTATCTGCTGGAGTGGAAGGCCTCTCGCCGGCTCAAATCCAGACGTTATTCGCTCTTTTCTGCGTTTTCGCGAACGTAGTGCGAAGGCTGGAACTGCTTCTCCAGCATGAGCCGCTTGAATGCCTGAAAGTGGGTCGATTGAACGTCGTAATCGCTCTCGCTGCCCTGAAAGAATCCGTGGCTGTAAATTTTACCCGCGCGTTCAAATGCCATCGGCATCAGAATCTCCTTCCCGTTGTAGCGATCGAGAGCATACAGAAGCGGAGCGGCCGTAAATGCGCTTGAAAAAGGAATTTCGTTTACGTGTGGAAACGGGTAGGCCGGATCGATCCGGGTCTTCCGATTCACGGGAGGGCCTGATTTTCGAAACGACCCGGCGCTTTCCGGAGAAAACCGCACCCAGCCGCCCTGCCCGGTCTCCACTGTGCCTTCCTCGCGATAGGCAGTCATTTCCTCCTCATCTGCCGTGACAGCGGCGAACAAATGCAATTTCGTATAACGTCCATTCGGGAGGATTTCGATTTGTTCCACGGCATCTGAATAGGCCGTTGGATGCGTCATCGGATAAACGTTTTTTGCGTGCCGGATCCATTTCCCTGTGAGGTCTGGAGGCGCGCCCGCTCCGAGCGCCGAACCGGAGCCCTGCGGCAGCTCATGAACCCAGCCCGGCGTCAAACATGAGACAGCCCAGAGAATCGCGATCGGTAGAATCGCCCGCATATCCTTATGAGACGGCCGGCGCGCAAAATGACAAGGAAAAATGCTGGAAGGAAATTGCCAGGATCGCAAGAACCGGGTGGCGAAAGCCTGCCGAACGCGATACAATGAGGAACATGAAGCAAGCATCGGTCGATTTCAGGCGGGTGGAAAAAGCGCTGAACTACATTGACTCTGTTTTTCCGGAGCAGCCGCCGCTCGCGGAAATCGCGGCAAGCGCAGGGCTCAGCGAATTTCATTTTCAACGAATCTTTCAGCGCTGGGTTGGAATCAGCCCAAAGAGATTCTTTCAATATCTCACGCGGGACCGGAGCCTTATGCTCCTTCGGCAGTCCCGGAGTGTTCTGGATGCGGCGCTCGACGCAGGACTCAGCGGTCCGGGTCGTCTCCATGATCTGCTTGTGGAGTGCGATGCGATGACGCCCGGCGAAATCCGCTCGGGCGGCGACGGCCTTGAGATTCGCTGCGGCAAGGCATTGAGTCCTTTTGGACCATGCATTCTCGCTGTGACAGAGCGCGGACTCTGGCGCCTTGAATTTCTTACGGAACCTGGAGACGAAGAGAGGCTGATCAGCGAGTGGAAAAATGAGCTGCACGAGGCAAACTTCGTGAGAAACGATTCGTTAGCGGCGCAATTTGCGGAGCGTATCTTCTCTGCGGCTCCTCCGCACTCCCCGCTGCCCGTACTTCTCAAGGGCACAAATTTTCAAATCCAGGTCTGGCGCGCCCTGCTCCAGATTCCGTCCGGGTCGCTTCTTTCTTATGAAGACATTGCCGAAATGATCGGCAGGCCGGACGCAGTTCGCGCCGTCGCGGGGGCCGTCGCAGCGAACCGGATTGCGTTCGTCATCCCATGCCATCGAGTCATTCGAAAGATGGGCGTATTTCACAACTATCGTTACGGGCCTGCGAGAAAGAAAGCGATCCTGGGCTGGGAAGCCGCGCGAAGCGAACGTCAATAAGACGTAACTTCAGTCCACTCGCTCAAGAAAGTCATTGGAATGATCGTCCTCGGCGGCGCTGACTGGCGCGGGCGCAGGCAGAGAAGCCGCGGGCTGTGCAGGCGCGGACGCGGACATTCCAATGGGCGCCTCGGCAGGCAGGTTCTCCGCCGCGATGTGCGGATTCTCAATCGTAAACGTGCGCTCATCCACGGGCGCAGCCTGCGAGCGGCCCTTGCCGCGGAAGATGAAGACCGAGCGGCCCATCTTGATTTCGTCTCCGTCATGCAGGCCTCGCGGCCGCAGCACTTTCTTCCCGTTGAGATACACGCCCGGTCCGCCGATCAAATCAAAGAGCACGTAACGTCCATCCACGCGTTTGATTTTCGCCTGAACGCGGGACGCGCCGGAATCTTCGACGCGCACGCTTGCCCATCGTCCGGAGCCAAGCACCGTGTTTTCAAGAAACAGATCGTATTCACGAGACATGCCGTCCTTCTTGCGCACTATGGAGGCAGCTTCGTATCGCGGCGCGCCGCGAAGCGCTTCCTGCAGCGTACGATAGGCGCTCTCGCGCAAGTACTGAACGGCCGGGTGCGGCCTGTCTTCCGGCGAAACGCCTTCGATGATGTCGACTTTCTCTGCCTCGCCTTCTGGAAGCTTCACTTGCTCGGCAGGCGGCTCTTCCTGCAGGGTCACCGAGGCCTTCACAGTCACCAGCTCTGTGTTTCGTTTCGCGCGGCGTTCGCGCAGCACAAGGATCAAAGCAACGATCGCCGCAATAAAAAGCAGCGTCGCAAGCACAATGACCAGAATATTCTGCCAGTTCAGGGCCGGAACCATGGTCTCCGGAGGCGGCGCTGAAACCGAGGGAGCCGTATAACGGGTCGCATCCTCGTCGATCGTAGTGCCGCGTTTCACGGACAGAACCACATCACGCGCGCCCGCGCCCTGGGGAGCCCTGTAAGACAGACGGAAAGTCTCCTCGTTCAGAAGACGAATGGATGAAGAGAGTTTCTTCATAGAATCCGGCGTCATCAGCGTGATGAGCGAACCGCCGGTGCGCATGGAGAGCCTCTGAAACACCCTGTTGTTGCGCGGGCGGCCGTATAACACCGTGTAAACGGGAACTCGAAGTTTTGCGCCCAGCTCCGCCAGCTCCAGGCAGTCCTGTTCGTTCAGATAGCTGAACTCATCGCGTCCGTCTGTGAACAGAAGCACGGCGGCCTTCGCAATCTGTTTGCTCTGCGGCTCTGTATTCTGGTTTCGCAGAATTCCGTCGCGCGCGGCGCTGATCCCCCGGTGCAGGGCGTCAAAAATGCGAGTCGTACGGCCGACGCGTTTCAGCTGAGAGATTTCATCAGCGATGCTTTTTCCGCCGGGCACAAACCCGCTTACGGAAATTGCGCCGCCGTTTACCTGAAACAGCGCAGTCCGATCGTTTTCAGTAAGACTTGAAAGAAAGACGCCGGCGGCGTTCTGCGCGCGTTTGTAATCGGCCGCCGGGATCGATCCGGTCGCGTCAAAGACCACTGCGAGAACAAGGCGGTCCGCTTCCTTGCGAGAGGCGATGATGGATGGCGTGATGGTCGAGCCTGCGTCGCGAAGCGTAAACTGCGGCGCGCCTTCGCCTTCCGCCAGTTCCGCCAGGATCTCTACCTGTGGAAATCGGCTTGAGTCCAGTTCCAGTACGCGAATCGCCGGGCCTGCATTCAGGGCAAAAGGAAGGAACCATAGCAGGAGCAGTCGTGCCATTGTTCCTATTATCGGCGTCAGCGCGGATTGCCGATGATTACATTTCCTTCCATAGTCTTCATCTGCTCGAGCACCCGCTGGCCTTCGGGGGTCTGAAACCGATAGTACTGCCAGGCATGATGCGCGCCCAGACCCAGAAAACCGAGCGCCATGACCCAGGCCGCGAGCCTCCGCGGTCCCCGGAGCTCGCCCACAACCCCGCGGTGGAGAATTCCCAGCGCAATCAGGGTCAGGTAAATTCCAATGCCGCCGTAGAGAATCGTGTAGATTATGTCCCTTGTCATTTCTTGTTCCTTGCGAGATACGCAGCGCCGGTCGGTCCCGCAAGATCTCCGAGCTCTGCCAGGCGGATTTGGGGAAGAGGATTGATGCATCGCATCGGCAGCTTGCTCTGCAGATGAGGGAGAAGCTTCACGCCCATCGCCTCCATGATTCCGCCGCCGAGAATTACAAGATCCGGATTGAGCAGATTCACTGCCTGCGAAATACCCACGGCGAGAAACTTGCAGTAGTATTCATTCATCAGAGCCTGTGCGAATCCGTCGCCGCGCTCGTATGCTTTCTTCAAGCTCGACGATTTGATGGGCGTCTTCTTCAAATTGTAGTCAATGAGATCGCGAAGCACAGTTTTCTTTTTCGTGTCCAGATAACGGTCGATCCGGCGATTCAAAGCCCATTTGCCAATGTAAGCTTCCAGACTGCCGCGCGGACCTCCTAGCGGTTTTCGTCCGCCGTCGCGCACGATCATATGACCGACTTCGCCGGCGCCGCCGTCATGACCAAGAAGCAGCTCTCCATTCAGAGCCACCGCGCCTCCGACTCCGGTTCCGCAGAAGAACGCAACGGCGATCCCGGGCTTCGTAGTCATGCGCGCGAGCTCGCCCATGAGGCCGGCATTCACATCGTTCACGAGAACGGAGCGAATATCTTTCTGGCGAAGCAAACCCAGATCGTGGAGTGGATGCTTGTTTTCCCAGCCCAGGTTCGGAGCAATGCGGACCAGATCTGTTTCGCGCGAAACCACGCCCGGCACGCCGAGACCAACGGTCTCAATCCGCATTCCTTTGCTTTCGCACTCGGCGTTCAGTGAATCGAGCTGGGCGCGCAGACGTCCAATAACGTGATTGTAACCTTCTTTCGCTTCCGTGTCGATCTTACTCTCCGCCACCGGATGATACTGTTCATCGAAGACAACGGAGTAAATGTTGGAACCGCCGAGATCGATTCCGAGGTGCACACCTTGCATATTTCTCTGTCTGCCCCTGCGATAGACCTGTCAATCCGAATGTGATGGGTGCGCTGCCGCAGGCCGATCGTAGTCTGTTAAGTACAGCGCAATCGCGCCGAACGCCAGCGGCAGATTGATCATGGCATGGAGAACC
>CAZUJO010000120.1:4172-9392 GCA_964619995.1 uncultured Leptospiraceae bacterium | reverse complement strand
GTACGAAACCGCCTCCGGGCCTGCTTTTAACTCTACCATGGCCAGTCGCCCTCTGATCGCATAACGTTCCAGAGCCGCATATGTTTCCACCGCCGGCTCTACATAGCCGTATGGGATCGCGCATCCACCCTCATCGTATCCCTGGGAAGCAAGAAGTACGTAGTTGTGTTTGATCTGAGCAAAAGCGGCCACAGTGCTGTTGAGCCTCATGTCCGCAAACGCTTCGCTTTTCATATAGGAGGGACTCGTTTCGGAATTTGCACCGAGACTTCGAATCGCGCTCATCCAGAGGGAATAGAGATCCAGGCCGTCTAGATTCAGGTTTCGTCGCGCCTCATCCAGTTTTGTACGCAAAGTAGAAAATCGAAGAAGATCCTGCGTGAGATACGCAGCGGCGCGGTCATTTCCAAGAATGTAGGCTGCGTCTACAGACGAAATCATGGTGCGATTGTTTACACTCGGATGAACAATGGGCATCAGGCTCTGCGCATCGGCTACAGCTCTTGGACCGAGAAGTGTGAAGATCACAGGGAGATGATCTGAACCCTGTGGCATGTAGTGCATTCGAATTGTGCGAACGTATCCGGCCCCAATGGCATCTTTTAATTTTTGAAACGATTCCGCGCGACCGACAGCGATGGATTTGACTCGCATGAGAGTGGACAGATTTTCCGGAGAAACATCTTCGCGCTTACCTGCGAGAACCGCCCAGCTGTGATCGAGCTGAATGACGCCCTGCATTTCTCCCGAGCGGCCAATCAGATCCACGAGTGCCAGTGCATCCATTGCCTCGCGCGGAGTCTCTGATGGATCCGGGGTTTCCCCCGGCTGTGAACTGCGCGAAGAGCGTGACACCAGATTGAACTCCAGCCTCGAAAGCCACATCACTCCGCGAAAGAATCCTGGCATGTCCGCGTAGTGTCCCCGAGGTTGGTACTGACTGAAATCAATGATTCTCTTTCTTCCAAACAAGGTCACCTCTTCGAGTCCGGATGCTTTTTTTGCACTGGCAACGAGTGCGGAGACTTCTGCATCCACTCCCGTATTGCTTTTTACTTCGCGGTCCTCTATCAAGCTGCGAGCGACAGTGAGATACACGTCCAGGTCCATGGCGGTCTCTCTGTTGTAACCTGCTCGAAGAAGAGTACAATGTAAATTGGCAAGAATGCGAA
The DNA here is from genome assembly GCA_964619995.1 of uncultured Leptospiraceae bacterium. GTDB lineage: Bacteria > Spirochaetota > Leptospiria > Leptospirales > Leptonemataceae > JAEUSB01. Next base: position 8,220 of record CAZUJO010000120.1, on the reverse strand, counting down.
TCAATGCAGGCAGGATGGTCTTTTTCTCTACGTCCTTGATGATCGCGTCATTGGATGCAAAGATAGTGTGTAAGATGGCGTCTACGGAAACATAGACTGGCATTTCAGACTGATAGATTTCGTGAAATGCAAAGCCATAACCTGGAACATCCAGTCTCTCTGGAACCACGAATCCATTTTTTTCAAGGAGCTTCTGATCAGAACCACTGAGCGCGAATCTGCGCGAAACCAGATCCATGCCTTTCACCAGGCCAGTACCGGAAGGGCGGATCACTGGCCCACCGTTCGATTTTAGAATTTCAGCAAGACTCTTCTGAATGTTTGAGTCCGCAGTTTCGCATGGATCGCCGGGATGGAGAGGTCTGGATCTTCTTGCCAGTGGAGCGCCCGGATCTTCTTCCGCTAGCTTTAGCGGAGCGACGCACGGCTCGGCGGCCAGAGAAAAACTACAACAGAACAACAGGAAGGCAGACAACGCTCTCATGGCCCACATTGCTTTTAGATGATCGAGCGTTGCAATCGTTCTGAAAAAAGGGCAATAAAAAACCGCGGCACTTTTGATACCGCGGTTTTATTCGAGTGGTCTTACTTTCTCAGTAACGACCGCGGCCCCCGCCGCCTCTGTGGTCACGGTCACCGCCGCGTCCGCCGCCTCTGTTTTCCTGAGGCTTGGCTTCGCTTACGGCGATCTGGCGTCCACCGATCTCTTTTCCATCAAGCTCTGCAATAGCAGTTCTTCCCTCTTCAGCGCTTGCCATTTCGACAAACCCGAATCCCCGCGGACGACCCGTTTCGCGATCCGTAATGATCTTAGCGGAAAGCACGTTGCCGATGGCCGCAAACTGATTGTGTAAGTCATCCTCCGAAAGTGAGAACGGGAGGTTTCCTACGAAAAGTTTCATCTTACTTATATCCTTTAAACAATTTGAACCGGAACTTTTCTATTACTGCAATTCGACTGACAAGGGATTGAGACTTGATGGAGGAGATCGCGGGGAAGAGGAAAGACCGGTGCTGACAAACAGTGTACGCCTCCGCTCATCGTTTGTCCAGCAATTCTTAGGAAAAAAAATTCCGGGCCGGTCGCAAATCGAGCCTTTCTTGAGACGCCGGTTTCTGCACCCCGGTTGACCGGGAACACATGCAGTTCAATCCAGGGAATGAAATTGTCGGGAAATACAGCGCTCGTTACAGGCGGGGCCACAGGCATCGGAGGGGCGATTGCCCGGGGATTTCTGGCAGCAGGAAGCAAAGTGGTTATCTGCGGCCGGCGTCAGGATGCGCTCGATGCGTTTGTGTCAAAGCACACCGGAGCGGTCGCCTATCGTTGCGATCTGAGTGATGCCGGGGAGCGGGAAAAGCTGATTCGGACCATGCAGGAGCGGCACCCGGAATGGAACGTGCTCGTCAACAATGCGGGCATTCAGCGCAGGATCTCGCTTCCAGAGACCGAACCCTTTGCGGACGTTCATCTGGAGATTGCCATCAATCTGGAGGCGCCCATTCACCTTTCCCGTCTTGCAGCCAGAGTCTTCCATAAGAAGACGTCATGCGCCATTGTTCAGGTAACGTCCGGTCTCGCATTTTCTCCGCTGGCAAACGTTCCCGTCTATTGTGCGACCAAAGCTGCGCTGCATTCTTTCACACTGTCCCTGCGGCATCAACTCAAACCCGGCGGCATTGAAGTCATTGAGATCATTCCCCCCGCCGTTCAAACGGATCTCGGGGGCAAGGGTCTGCATGATTTTGGCGCCCCGCTTGAGGAATTTGCTGCGAACGTGCTTGGCCGGCTCGACCGCGGTGAAACCGAGATTGCGTACGGCTTTGCGGAACAGGCAAGCCGCGCCGCTCCCGCCGAGCTGAAAGCCATCTTCGAACGCATGAATCAGAGCCCGCGCCCATGACCGATTCGATCCGCACACGACTCGCATCTCTCGTCGCCCGGCTCCTGCACCATCATTTGCAGCTCGAGCTGAAGAAGCCGGAGGCTGTGGTGAACTTCACTACAATCGAAGGCATTCCGTTTTCTGACCTGACACAACGGATGATTCAGGATCTTGAATCTGAATTTCCGAGTCTCAAGCAGCCGTATTCCGTGCCATTCAATCTGATGCAGGAGTGGTGGGACAGAACGAATCCCGAGAAGAAATACAGCGAATCCACTTTCAAGACATACAATCAAATGCTGAGTTTTCGCGCGCTCGATCTGAAATACGATTCTGACATCCTGCGAAAGAAGTTTGAAGAGAAGATGATTGAAGTCGGAAAGTCGCTTCTTGCTCGCGGACGGGACATTGCGTTTGAAACTGTTTTTCCCGCGGAAATCCGTATGTTCGAATTGATCTCGGCGGCCGCCCGGCGCGAGGGAATGCCGGAAGCGGAGACCTCTCATATCCTTCTCGAACAGCTGACGCTCATGACGCGAATGACGTACAGGATGTTTGATTCGATGCTGCGGGACTCACTGCACCAAACGGACCGCGTTCTCAAGGCAGTCCTGCCCGATCGAATCGCAGATGAATTGAAGCGGAACGGCAGGGTTCAACCCATTCTGATTGATTCGGCCACCGTGTTTTTTTCCGACATCGTGGGCTTCACGCGCATCGCGGAAGAACTCGCTCCCGAGAAGCTTCTCGCCGAACTCGACCGTACGTTTTCGCATTTCGAAGCCGCAATGAAGCCCAATCATCTTGAGAAGATCAAGACGATTGGAGACTGCTTCATGTGCGTGGGCGGGATTACAGAGCCCGACCGGCTCCATGCAGTCGACGCAGTGCTTGCCGCGCTGCGCATCCAGGAGTTCATGCGAAAGTATCAGAAAAGCCGGTCAAGGCGCGGGGATCCCTCGTGGAAACTGCGGATCGGCATTCACACCGGACCCGTAGTGGCGGGCGTGCTGGGTCAGGAACGCTTCAACTATGACATCTGGGGCGACACGGTCAATGTGGCCAATCGGATGGAGTCGGCGGGCGAACCTGATTCCATCAATATTTCCGAATCCACGGCCGCCGCAGTGTCCGACTTTTTCATACTCGAGCCGCGCGGGCGGATCTTTGTGAAAAACAAAGGCGAAATGGAAATGTACTTCGTGCGCGGAATCCAGCCGGACCTGTCGATCCGCGGCGGAAGGCGCGTGCCTTCGCGGGCATTTGCCAGAAAATATGCGGAACATATGAAACGCCGGCGCGCCGCAAAGTAGGACGTCAATCTTATGGAATCCAGGAGGAAGCCGCCTAACGTTACAGCCGCCGCCACACTGAAGACTTCGCTCCTCAGCGGGTTCATCAGCGCAGCCGCAAGCTACTTTGTGCCCGCGGCGGGCAGATCCCCGTGGTACTCAAGCATTCCAGGATTTGTGATCGGCTTTCTTGTGCCGCTCTCTCTGGCCTTGATAGCAAAGCTTCTGCGCGACGGCGCAGCGCTCAAGCGTCTGCCCTATGCAGCCTACATTGCGTCCCTTTCTCTTCTCATCATGCTGACGACCATGGTCGTCTACCTGGGAACGGGTTTCTTATTCTTCCCGGACCAGGTATGGGAGCGTTCCCAGCTGATCCTTGCCGCATCTCTCTCCACGGGCATTTCTCTCACGTTCTCAACCTTCAATATTTTGCAGGAGTTTATCGGCGAGTCTGTCCTCGCAGACGTATTTTTAGGGCGGTATCATCGCGCGAAAGAAGAGCACCGCACCTTTGTCTTTATTGATCTCGTCAGCTCCACCACGCTCGCAGAATCGCTCGGTTCGGCGGCTTTTTTTCGGCTCCTGAATGATTTTCACGGAATTGTGGAGGCCTGCACGAAACTTCACGGCGGACGAACCTACAAGTATCTCGGAGACGGACAGATCTTGATCTGGCCTGGCACGGAAGCCGGCAGCAGGAATGCTCTGCTCGCAGTGGCAGACGCTTCGCGCGAACTGGATGCAATGCGGGAGGAATTCCTAAAGAACTACAACTGTCAGCCGGAGCTCACAGCGGGCGTTCATTCCGGGCCCGTTATGATCGGCGAGATCGGCCAGCAGAGAAAGGAGATTGGATACTGGGGAGATACG
>CAZUJO010000120.1:0-4162 GCA_964619995.1 uncultured Leptospiraceae bacterium | reverse complement strand
GCACGGATTCAGTCGGCGTGCAAAGAATTCAACAGCGCGATTCTCGCATCCCGGGAAGTTGTGCGAGCGGCAGGCGACTGCCCTCTTGTGTTTGAACCTCTCCCTCCCGTGCAGCTGCGCGGCAAAAGCAATTCGATCCATCTCTTTCGCGTAATCCCCCGAAGCTGAGATTGACTCGCAAAGCCGTCTGTTCTGGCGCGGCACTTGAGCTGGCTTATTGACCGTATTTCGCTCCGGTCAAGACCTGGCAAAAGCCCTGGAGAAACGACGTGAAACTACTCATCGTGGATGACTCCAACATCATTCGAAAAGCAATTCAAAAGTACGTGGCCGAGTTTGGTCTCGACATCGTAGGCGAAGCCGGCGACGGAAAATCCGCGCTCAAGCTCTTCGCGCAGCACCAGCCGGACCTTGTGACCATGGATATTACGATGCCGGAAATGGATGGACTGCAGAGTCTCGTGGAGATGCGAAAGATCAGCGAGACCGCCAGGATCATCATCATTACCGCGCTCAAAGACAAAGATACAGCCCTCGACGCGCTGCAGAAAGGAGCCGCTGGTTTTCTGCCGAAACCATTCACAGAAGCCCAGTTAAAAGAAGAAATTGGCCGAGCCATGGGGAGGACATCATGACAGAAAAGGATCTTCAAGTATTTGTCGCCGGCACGATCAATTACTTCCGGCAGCTGACAGACGCAGGAGCGCAAATGGACGTGCCTTTTCTCAAGAAGGACGAGGACATCGTTGCGCTCGATATCACCGGCGTGATCGGAATTTCAGGCGTAAAAAAGGGAGTAATCTATTTCACAGCTCCTGCCGGCATGCTGAAAGAACTCGTCAGCTCCATTCTCGGGACGGGAGAGCCGGATCAGGCAGCGATATGGCGGGTGAGATTGCCAATACGATCGCGGGCAACGCGCGCGAAGCATTCGGTTCGGATTTCATGATTTCGATTCCCCTCGTCGTTGAGGGAGCGCCGCGCAACATCCGTGTGCCGCCGGAAGTGCCGGTCTTCGTCATTCCCGTGCGCTGGAAAGAACACAGATCGTATCTCGTAGTAGGCATCAAATGAACGGCTCCGTACAGACTGCGCAGAACCTGCCCGCGATCGATACGGATCATGCGGTTCAGATTGCAGATAACGTCTTCTGGACCGGCTACTACATGGAAGACGAGGCGCTGCACTGCAACCCGTACCTGATTCGCAACGGGGCCGAGTCCATCCTGATCGATCCTGGTTCCGTTCCTGACTTTCCCGTCGTCGGCCGAAAGCTTTTCTCCGTGATTGAGCCCCAGTCGGTGAGCACGATCATTCTGAACCACCAGGATCCGGATCTCTGCGCGAGCGTGCCGATTTTTGAAAGCCTGCGGGAAAACTACGACTACGATGTCGTCGCCCACCGCAAAACGATCTATCTGCTCAAACACTACGGCATCAAAGGCAAGTTCCACCGTCTCGACGACGGAGAAACGGACTATCGGACGCCCGGCGGGCGCGAGCTTCGCTTCATCACCACGCCCTTTGCGCACTTTGCCGGAGCCGTGATGACCTACGACGTCAAGTCGCGCGTTCTTTTTACCGGCGACATTCTCGGCGGCGTAGGCACGGACTGGGAACTCTACCACACCGAAACGGCGCTCGCAAACATGAAAGCCTTCATGCAGGGATTTATCCCGTCCAACCGGGCCCTCCGTTATGCGCTCTTGAAAATCCAGAACTGCGGCGCGGATCTGTTTGCGCCCCAGCACGGACAGATCATACGCAAAGACCAGCTTCCTGCCATCATCGAAGCGCTCTGGAATCTCCCATGCGGGCTGGATCTCATATCAGACGAACTCATGAAGAAGGCGGCAGTCGATCCGGTATGAATTCGGCTGAAGCCATCCGCCGGGCTGAAGACTACTACCGGTCGATCTCGGAGCTGACCGTCGCGCGCCACCGCGAACAGCTCATCAAAGAACTTCTGAGAACCATGTCGAGCCTGCTGAAGGCCGTCGAAGAGGCGAATGCGCGCCTCATGTTCAGCGAAGCCCGGATTCGCGCGATCGTAAACACAGCGGCGGACGGGATCATCACATTCGACGAAAACGGCATCATAGACACAGCGAATCCGGCGGCAGGACGAATGTTCGGCCTGACTCCGGAAGACATGTCGGGTAAGCCGGTGTCCAGTCTGCTTGCGGGCGAATCATCAGACGTGTTCCACACAACGCGCGCCAGAAAGCTGGGCGCCGGATACGAAGACACAGCGCGGCGCGGCGAAGAAACCTTTCCCGTCTACATTGCGGCACAGACGATGAAGACGGCAGATCGCACGTACTACGTAGCAATTGTCCGTGACATCACAGATCAGAAACAGGCGGAGAGCCTTCTCGCGCAGGCAAGAGCCAAAGAAGAAACAGATAAGATTCTTTCGGCCATAGACCAGGGGCTTTTTTTGATTTATCGACGCGGGGACGATTTCGAAATCGGCTCCCAGTTTTCGCAGGCGACTGCCTCCATTCTTGGCGCAGATCCTGGCGGCAAAAGTTTCATACCTATGATTCAGGGACACGTCACCGAATCGAGCGTCAAAACCGTCCGAAACTACCTGGACCTGATGTTCAAGGAAAGTGTGCGCGAGGACAGTCTCAAGGCCCTGAATCCCCTTTCCGAAATCCCCTTTCTCGTCGGGGCCGGGTCCAGCGAAACGCGGACGCTGCAGTTCACATTCAGGCGCGTCATCAGCGAAGGAACCATTACGCACCTGATGGCCACCGTGAGCGACGTGACCGAAGAAACCGCGCTCAAGGAACAGCTGAAGCAGCGCGAACAACAGTCCCGCACCCAGATGGAAATGCTGCTGAAGATCCTTCACGTGGATCCTGCAATGCTCGACGAGTTCATTGATGAAACGCGCCTGGAGATGGATCTCATCGATACGGTTCTCAAGAAGGAATCCGGCGATCTCAGACACCGGCTCGAGGTAATCTTTCGCACAGCCCACAAGGTCAAAGGAAACGCCGATCTGCTGGGTCTGTCGTTCTTCGCAGAGCAAATGCATTCCTTTGAAGATACGATCGAAGAAATCTTAAAGCGCCCCGAAGTCTCTGCGGCCGATTTCATCCCGCTGCTTTTTGCATTCAACAAAGTCGCGGAGATTGTAGAGGCCATTGACGGCCTGGTGGAACGCCTGCTCGAATTTCGCGCAAGATTCGGCCAGAGTTCGGAAGACATGATCCTCCGGTCCGTGCGCGCGCTTGTAGAAAAGCTCGGCCGTGAGCTGGGCAAGCCGTGCCGGCTCGATGCCGGGACGTTCCAGGCGGCCGATGCTCCCGCCGCGGCGCGCAAACTCACCAGAGATGTTCTCGTGCAGCTCATCAAGAACAGTCTCGCGCACGGAATTGAAGATGCTGAGACGCGCAGAAAGAAAGGGAAGCCGGCGGAGGCGTCTCTGTTTGTAGAAGTCCTCAGAGAGCATTCCTCATTGTTCATCCGCTGCCGTGACGACGGCCAGGGACTCATGATCGAAAGGCTGAAACAAAAGGCGGTCGAGGCCGGGATCGCTCCCCTCGAAGAAATCAATTCCTGGCCTGCTTCCCGTCAGGCGGAATTGATCTACGCAACGGGCCTGTCCACGTCCCTTGAAAAGGGAATGCAGTCGGGACGAGGCGTGGGGATGGGCATGATCCGCGAAAGCGTGCACGAAGCCGGCGGGACGATCCGCATCCTGTCCGCGCCCTCGCGTTTCTTTGAGGTACAGATCCGGATACCGATTTGATGCTCGTCTCATTTCAGAGCGCTGCCTCCCTTCTCAACCTCATCGCAGCTCTTCTTCTGCTCGGATATTTCCTCCGTAAGTATTTCTCGCGGCACGTCTATGCGTCCGCGCTTCCCTGGATCAGCCTGCGCGCATCGGCGGTCGCAGTCATGCTGTATTACGGGCTTCGCCTCGCGCCGCCGCCGGCGCTCCTCTCGGTTGAACTCGTCCTTCTCGTAATCGAAGGAATCGCTGCAGGGCTCCTTGCATGGCGCCTGACGGGTCCGGCACGAAGGATACGCCTCTGGATGCTGGTCCTCGCCGGGACCGCGCTGATTTTTACAATTCTCTTTCTCGCCGGGACGCCGCACATTTCCATCCCCTGGATCCTCGCAGCTTTGCTGTCGGCCTGGGCCGTCC